>JBCCAW010000522.1:0-4251 GCA_039814655.1 Myxococcota bacterium
GGACCTCGACTACTACCTGTCGAACATCGGCGTGAACCGGCTCCTGCGCTGGGACGGGACAACCTTCGTCGACGACGGTCCGCGGGCGATGGTCGCCGGCGGCGCGGACGAGTGTTACCCGGGCCAGGAGGACACGAGCTGGGCCGGACGCTTCGTGGACCTCGACCACGACGGCTGGCTCGACCTCTACCTCAACAACGGCGACGTGGGCTGGACCACCAGCGCGCCGGACGATCAGAACCAGGTGTGGCACCACCAAGGCGCGGGCCTCACCTTCACCTCGGAAGGCGTCGACGCGCGCGCCGCCTACACGGAGCGCGACCGCGGCGCGGCCTTCGGGGACCTCGATGGCGACGGGGACGTGGACATCGTCAGCGTGCGCTCCGTGGGCTTCCCGCTCCTCCTCTGGAACGAGAGCGCCAAGGTGGGCAGCTACCTGCGCGTGGATCTCAGCGGTGAGGGCATGGACCCCGTCGGCGCTCGCGTCGTCGTGGAGACCATGGAGGGGGTCGAGTTCGTCGGCGAGTACCGGCGCAACGACGGCTACGGCTCGAGCTCCGAGCCGGTCCTGCACTTCGGCCTCGGGGTCACGGCGGGGATCCGCGACGTCACGGTCACCTGGCCCGACGGGGACGAGAGCGTCGTCACCGCGGCGACGCTGGACAGCACGCTGGCCATCGACGAGCCCACGCCGGCTCCCTGACGCGCCCGGTCGCCGGACCGGCGTTTGCTCACGACCGTCCTCGAGCGAGGAATCGTCCGCCGGCGCCGCGACCCCAACTCCCGGTCATTCGCTGACCGCGGGTCATTTTCTCGTAACCCTGCCCCCTCCTCCTCGACTGGACGGACGGCTTCACCCGCCGCCACGGCCCGCGCCCACGGCGGGCTGCCATCGCCCTCCATGCCTGACACGAACGACCGCCGCCGCCGTGAGAAGGAAGCCCGCCGGGAGTCGATCCTGGAGGCGGCGCGATCGGTCCTGGAGTCCCGGGGCTACCGGCAGCTGACCATGGACCACGTCGCGCAGGCGGCGGCGCTCAGCAAGGGCACGCTCTACCTCTATTTCGAGAGCAAAGAAGAGCTCTGCGCCGCGCTCGCGGCTCGAAACGCCGGCGCGCTCCTCCCGCACTTCGACGCGGCGCTGGCGACGGCACGCACGGGCCTCGCCCAGGTCGGCGCGCTGATGATGGCCTGGAGCGAGCACTTCGTGTCCCAGCCCGCGCAGTTTCGCTTCATGCTCGATTGGATGCGCGCCGAGGCGCCGCCAAAGGGCGACGGGCCCAACTTCCGCGCCTACCGCGCCCGCGTGAACGAGAGCGTCGCCAAGCTCACCGGCGCCATCGAGGCGGGCAAGGCCGACGGCTCCATTCGCGACGACCTTCCCACCTACGCGCAAGCGCTGCAGCTCTGGCTTTCGAGCCTGGGCATCGCCCTGGCGCGGCTTCAGGAGGAGCCGCTCCAGCGGCGCCTGGAGCATCCGCTCCACGCCGACGGGCTCTTCCCCCTTCATCTGCACACCACGCTCCGCGCGCTGGCGACGGACCCCGCAGAAGGCCGCGCCACCGCGGCCGCGCTCCTGACCGGCCACCCCGCCGCCGCCGAATGACCATGACCCGCCCGCTTCTCGCCCTCCTCTTCCTGGCGTCGGCCTGTGTGCACGATACGACGCCGAACCCCGTGGTGGCGGCGCCGCTGCCCGTGGCGTACTCAGCCGGCGCCGCGGAGCCCCCGGCGGCGCGCCCGGAGACTGCGGCCGAGCGCTCCACGCAGGAGGCGGGCTGGTGGCTTCGCTACGAAGACCCGACGCTCCACGCGCTGGTCGAGCGCGCGTTGCGCGCGAACTACACGCTGCGCCAGCGCTTCGCGGCCATTCAGCAGGCGGAAGCGCTGCGGCGCCAGGCCTCGGCCCTGCGCTGGCCCACGGTGAACGGCACCGCGACGCTCAGCCGTTCCCGCTCCGTGGGTTTCTTCGGCGCCAACACCTCGGACCGCTTCGATGTCTCGCTGCCCATCAGCTACGAGGTCGACCTCTTTGCACGGCGCGCCGGGGACGCCCGAGCCAGCCGCGACGAGGTGCGGGCCAGCGAGCTCGACATGCAGTCGGCGGCCATCAGCCTGAGCGCGGAGGTCGCCGAGGCCTGGTACGACGTCGTGGACGCGCGCGCGGCGATCCGCACGCTCACGCAGCAGGTCGAGACGAACGAGACCTACCTCGAGCTCACGCGGCTGCGCTTCCAGCAGGGGCTCACCAGCGCCGTAGACGTGCATCAGCAGCGCCAGCAGACGGCGGCGACCCGGGCGCGGCTCGAGCTTGCGGTGGGGACGGTGGCCGTGACCGGGCAGCAGCTCGCCGCGCTGCTCGGCGAGCCTCCGGGCTCCGTGGACGTGGCGAGTTTGGGTCCCGAGACCGTGGCCATGCCCGAGCTCGGTCCTTCTCCGGACCCCGGCGTGCCCGGCACGCTCGTGCAGGACCGGCCGGACGTGCTCGCGGCCCGGCGGCGCGTCGAAGCCGCGGACCGGCGCATCGGCGGCCTCGTGAGCGCGCGGCTGCCTACGCTCACGGTGCAGTTTTCCCCGGGCTGGCAGTGGTTCCGAACGGACGCGGACCTCCCGCAGAACTCCGCGCGGGGCTTCACCTACTCCGCCGGCGCCACGCTCAACATGCCGGTCTTCGACGGCATGGCCGCCGCCGGCCGCGTGGACGCGCAGCGCGCGGTGCTGCAGCAGCAGCTCGAGCAGCTCGGCGACCTCGTGCTTCGAGCCCTCGTCGAGGTCGAAGGCGCGCTGGTGCTCGAGCGCCAGCAGCGCCGGAACCTCGAGCTCGTCCGGACGCAGCTCGCCATCGCCGGCGACACGCTCACGAGCAGCCGGGAACGCTACCGGGCCGGCCTCAGCGATTTCCTTCCCGTGCTCACGGCCATTCAGGCCCAGCAGAACACGGAGGTGCAGCTCCTCGACGCGAGCCGCGCCCTCGTCAGCCAGCGCATTCAGCTTCACCGGGCCCTCGGTGGGAGCTGGCCGGCGTCCGTCGCGGCGCCCGAGCCCAGCACCCCCACCGAAGGCGAGGACCCCGCGCGATGAAGATCTTTCTCAAGTACGTGCTCCCCTTCGTGGTCCTCGCCGCCGGCGTGGGCGTCTTCATGCTGCTCTTCAAGAGCCGGCCCGAGCAGCCGCGCACGGCGCGGAGCGACGAGGGGCTCTTGGTCGAGGTGGCCACGCTCGAAAGCAGCCGCCAGGAGGTCAACGTGCGGGCCCGGGGTCAGGTGATTCCGGCGCAGCGCGCGGTGATGGCTCCTCAGGTCACGGGCACGGTGCGCTGGATGGCCGACGGGCTCGTCCCGGGCGGGCGCTTTCGCCAGGGTGAAACGCTGCTTCGCCTCGACAGCCGGGACTACCGGCTGGCCCTCGAGAGCCAGGAAGCCAACCTGAGCGCCGCCGGCCTCGAGCTCCAGCTCGAGCGAGGCCGACAGGTCGTGGCCGAGCGCGAGTGGCAGGTCTTCGGCGCGCCGGAGGGCACGGCGGGCTCGGAAGCGAGCCAGGCCCTCGCGCGCCGGCAGCCGCAGCTCGACAACGCGCAGGTCGCCGTCTCCGCGGCCGAGAGCGGCGTGGAGCGCGCCCGCCTCGACCTGAGCCGCACCCGGCTCACGGCACCCTTCAACGCCATGGTGCTCGCGGAGAACGTGGACCGAGGCCAACTCATCGGGCCCACGAGCCAGGCGGTGACCCTCGTGGGCACGGACACCTTCTGGGTCGAGATGGCCCTGCCCGTGGACCAGCTCGCCGCCCTGCGCATCCCCGGCGCCGGAGCCGCGGAGGGCGAGGGGTCCGCGGCCACCGTGCGCCAGAGCATCGGCGGCCAGGACGTCGAGCGCCAAGGCCGCGTGCTTCGCCTGCTTCCGGACCTCGACCCGGCCGGGTCCATGGCCCGGCTCCTCGTGGGCATCGACGACCCGCTCGGCCTCGACGCGGAAGACGCCGCGGGCATCCCGCTGCTGCTCGGCTCCTACGTCGAGGTGGACCTCGAGGCCACGCCCCTCGAGGGCGTCATCGAGGTGCCGCGCTACGCCGTGCGCGAGGGCGACCGGGCCTTCGTGATGAACGACGAGCGCAAGCTCGAAGTGCGGGAGCTCGACGTGGCCTGGGGGCGCCGCGACACCGTGCTCGTCCGCGGCGGCCGTCGCGCCGGCGAGCAGCTCGTCACCAGCCGAGTCCCCAACGCCGTGCCCGGTCTTTCGCTTCGTACCGGCGCTA
>JBCCAW010000711.1:0-2744 GCA_039814655.1 Myxococcota bacterium
CTGTCGCCCACGTGGGCGACGTAGAGCTTGTCCTTCTCCTTCGAGAACAGCGCGCCGACGACCGTGGTCCCCATGCCGTGCACCTCGCGGTGCTTGATGGAGGCCTCGAAGATCTTCCGGTTGGCGAGCTTGATGCCCGTGATGAGCCGGTTCTCGTCGACGCTCAGGTGCGGGTCGAAGCTGAAGGGCCAGGTGGCGTCTTCGCTCGAGGTGGCCTGAAAAAAACTGGCGATGGCGTGCGTGGCCATCTTCGAGGCCACGTCACCGGCACGGTGGCCACCCATCCCGTCGGCAACGATGAACAGCCGATGCTCCGGAAGGATGCAAAAGCTGTCTTCGTTGTGCTCCCGCTGGAGCCCGACGTCGGAGAGTCCTGCGGCGAGGAAGTTCATGAGCGACGCTCCAGCAACGCTCCCCCGTGGATCGAGTGGTGTCAAGAGAGTAGCGAGGTCGGCGGCGGGGCCTGGAGCGGAGGCCGTCGTTATGAAATCGGTGCCGGGCGCTGCGGCTGAAGGGGCGGCGTAGCGGGGCGGCTTGGCGGGGCGGCGTGACCGACCTCGCTCGGCTTCGGCGGCGCGCGGGGTAGCGTCGCGCCCATGGGTGCGGCGGCGACGAGCTTTCAGGTCACGGTCATCGGCGGCGACGGCATCGGGCCGGAGGTGACGGCGGTGGGCACGGACGTGCTCCGGACGCTGGCCGAGCTGCGGGGCTGGGAGCTGCAGCTGGACGTGCTCGACCTGGGCGCCGAGCGCTACCTCCGCGACGGGACGACGTTTCCGGAGGAGGTGGCCGCGCGCATCGCCGAGGAGTCCGACGCGGTGCTCCTCGGCGCCCTTGGCGACCCGCGGGTCCCGGGCAACCAGCACGCCCGAGACATCCTCTTCGGGCTCCGCTTCGGCATGGACCTCTACTGCAACGTGAGGCCGGTGCAGTGCCTGGCGGAGCGTCTGATGCCGCTCAAGGCCTACGCCGCAGCGGACGTGGACTTCACGGTCTTCCGGGAGAACACGGAAGGCATCTACGTAGGCATGGGCGGCCACTTCAAGAAGGGCACGCCGGACGAGATCGCCGTCCAGGAAGACGTCAACAGCCGCAAGGGCGTCGAGCGGGTGATCCGCGCGGCCTTCGCTCACGCGAAGCGCACCGGCGCCGGCTCCGTGCACATGGCCGACAAACACAACGCGATGGTGCACGCGCACGAGCTGTGGATGCGCGTGTTTCAGGAGGTGGCGGCCGAGTACCCGGAGCTCGACGCGCACCACGTCTACGTGGACGCGCTCTGCCTCTATCTCGTGCAGGACCCGCGGCCCTTCGAGGTCATCGTCACCTGCAACCTCTTCGGGGACATCGTGACGGACCTGGCCGCGGCGCTGCAGGGCGGGATGGGCATGGCAGCGAGCGCCAACGTTCGGCCGCCGGGCGACGAACGCGGCCGGCTGCGCGGTCTCTTCGAGCCGGTGCACGGCAGCGCGCCGCCGCTGGCGGGCCAGGACGTGGCCAACCCCTTCGCCACCGTGCTCACCGTCGGCCAGCTCTTGGCGCACCTCGGGCATGCTGAGGAAGACGCGCGGCTCCGGGCGCTCGTGCAGCGCGGCCTCGAGGAGGGGAAGTGCACCGCGGACGTGGGCGGCGAGCTCGGCACCCGGGCCGTGGGCGCCTGGGTGTGCGAGGCGCTCCGGGCCGGGTGAAGAGGCGGCGAGCCGGGGCCCTGCGGCGACGTACGGCCGGGCGCGAAGCGGCGGGGGCGATCTTCGGGGTGGAGTGAAGCGGCGTCAGCGTGGGCTCGCTGCGGAGCGGACACGGACACATCGGCCGGACAGGTGTCCGGTCGGACGTCCGGTCACCTCTTGACCGCCGGTCAGTGTTTCACGCGGAAATTCCGTAAAGCGCAGTGAATCCAGGCCGAAGGAGGTTGGATCGGTGCTTGCGTAGGGGTTCCGTCGAACGCGCGCTGCGCTGGGCACGCGCCGAGAGAGACCCACCGATGTCTTTGGACGCCACCATTCTCCCCGACTCCTCTACCGACCCCGCCGACGAATCCGGCGCCTTCGAGGCCGCGGACGCCGCCCGGAGCGTGTTTCTCGACCGCGCGACGCTTCGCGACTTGGAAGACGCGCTCTTCCGCTACGCCCGGCGGCGCGTAGCCAGCGACGAGATCGCCCGGGACCTGGTGCAGGAGACGTGGCTAGCGGCCTTGAGCGCCATCGACCGTTTCGCGGGCCGCGCGAGCTTGAAGACCTGGCTGACGTCGATCCTCCGGCGGAAGATCGCCGACGTGTACCGGAGCCGGAAGCCGACCACGAGCCTCACGGACGCGGAGCACGTGCTCGCGACCTCCAGCGACCCCTTCACGGCTCAGCTCGACGCGCGCCGCCGCACCGAGCGCGTGCTCGAGGCGCTGCCGACGCTCACGCCCCGGGAGCGCGAGGCCGTCGAGCTCTGCGGCCTCGAGGACCTGGCCCGCGAAGAAGCCGCGGACCGCATGGGACTCAGCCGGCCCTGCCTGCGCGTGACGCTCTGCCGCGGCCGCAAGCGCCTCCGCGAAGCCATCGACGTCGCCGCCTAACCACCCACACCCGGGCACACCCGGGGACGGACCCGACCAACCGAACTAACTCGCCCGTTTCCCCAACAATCTCAGCGCCAACGAGCATATAGAAAAACACGAGTAACCAGTAGCCCGAAAGATTACCCCCGATCTCCACTAAGTAGTCCGCCAGCCATTGAGACACTCCTGACTTTTC
>JBCCAW010000457.1:0-4975 GCA_039814655.1 Myxococcota bacterium
CGCTCCCACCACGTCGTCGAGGTGTACCCAGCTCATCCACTGGCCCCCGGACGCCAGGCGGCCGCCGAGGCCGAGCTGGAAGGGGGTCTTCAGCTTCGCGAGGGCGCCGCCTTCGCGGCTCAACACCACACCGATGCGCGGGTGTGCGACGCGAATGCCCGCGCCCTTCGCCGCCGCGGCGGCGGCTTCCCAGGCCACGCACACCTCCGCGAGAAACCCCTCGCCGGGTGCCGCGTCCTCCGCGAGCGTCTCGTCTCCGCGGTCACCGTAGAGGCCGATGGCGGAGGCGCTCACGAACACCTCGGGCTTGTTCGTGAGGCCCGCGAGGGCCTCGGCGAGCAGCGCCGTGCCCTTCGTACGGCTCTCGCGGATGCGCGCCTTTCGGGCGTCGGTCCAGCGTCCGCCGGCGACGTTCTCGCCGGCGAGGTGAACCACCGCGTCGATGCCTTCGAGCGCGGCGGCATCGATCTCCCCGTCGCGCACGTTCCAGTAGATGGCGTCGCCCCGGGCCAGCTCGCGCTGCCGGACGAGCGGGCGCACGCGGATGTCGTCGTTGCGGAGCGCGTCCGCGAGAGCGCGGCCGATGAGACCGCTCGCTCCGGTGATGGCGACCTGCATGGCTGCGACCTGGGGCCCCGGGCCGGCGCCGGGTAGGTCCCTGCGGCGAAAGCCGCCGAAACAGCCCGGGGGCGACTCTTTGTTCTGCTTTGCTCAAGTCACGGGCTAACGTGTCGTCCATGTCTGGTGTGATGACGCGACGCTACACCCCTCTTCTTGCTTTGTGCCTCGTCGCCTGTGGTTCCGACGAAGGCGGCAGCGGCTTCAGCTTCGATTTTGGGCCGCTAGAGGACAGTGGGCCCCGTGATGGCGGGCCTCTGGACGATGGCTCGGTGGGCGACGGCGGCGAGATGGATGGCGGCGTTGGCCTTCAACCGCCCTTCGACCTCCCGGAGAGCCCCTGCCCCGAGGATGGCGTGGCGTTGGCCCCGACGATCGTGCGGCCGCAGTTTGGGACTGCTCAGGACGGGCCTTACGTCGATCGCCCCTCCGTCACCGTCGAGTGCCGAGCCAGCGAGCTGGCGGTCGAGGAGGTGGCGATCCGCCGGCTGATCGCGCCCGGAGTCCCGGCGGCCCCGGCGCCGCCGGTGACGAATGAGGGGGACCTCTACCGTGCGACGTTCGACTTCTCTGAAGAGCCAAACGGCTTCATCGCCTTCGATTGCCTGGCCGAAGGACAAGACGCCGCCGGCGAGTCCGCCTGCGGCTACGCGACCGTTTCCACCTGGCTCGATTTGGGACCCGAGCTCCGCGTGGCGAGTCCTACGCCCGACGCCTTCGTGCCGCGGAACTTCCCCCTGCGCTTCGACGTGATTCCCGTGCCCTTCTCCATGAACGGAGACGACGACGCGCTGGTCGCACCGATGGACGTCACGGTGATCGTCGCCGGACAGACCATCTCCCTCGGAGAGGACATCACCGCGATCGACGCGGGCGACCCCCAGGCCGGCCTTCGCGTGAACACGGACGTCGACTTGACCGACGAAGCGATCTTCCCGGGCCCGATCGACGGCATGCGCGAGCTCCAGATTCGCGCGACCAACGGGCGCCGTTCGATCCGCTCCGTCGTCCAGGTCTTTGCTGTCGATGACGAAGGACCGGAGATACGCATTCTCGAGCCGGCCCTTGGAGAGCTGGTTGGCGGGCTCGTGACCGTGCGCGCGGAAGTGACCGACCCCGCTGGCGTGAACGAAGACACCATCGACCTGCGTCTTCCGGGGGTCGACATGCCGAGACGCTTCACCGCCGTCTCCGGCCGCCCGGACGAGTTCATCGCCACCTTCGACGCATCGATCTACGGCGTCGGCGACCCCAGCATCGTGCTGAACGTGATCGCGGAAGATCTCAACGAAAACGCCTCGACGGCGACGCAGAACGTGAGGCTGGACTCGGTGCCGCCGCTCGCGGACCTCGACCCCGTCGACGTGCGCGTCATCCGAGAGACCGGCGAGGATGTGCTTTGCTCCGAGCTCTTCGACCCGGTCGGGGCCGACAGCGTGAATGACGGTGCCATCGTGGGGCCGGATGCGGAGTTCCGCGCACGCATCGAGGACCAAGGGAACGAGACCAGCGGCGACGGCGTCGTCGTGTTCGTCAGCGGCATCGCTCGGGCCGACCTTTACATCTTCCAGCCGGACAGCGAGACCGACGCCCGTGAGCTGCTCACGAGCGGCGTGGCCGGCGCGGCCTGCGACGACATCACCGCTGACGTGCTTCCCGAGTCGCCCATGGGGGGCGACCCGGCCACGGTGGTCGAGCTCCTCGCGGTTCGGCCCGCCGGGTCCCCTGCGGGAGACCCGGACGCGGAAGGCTGGCCCGCTGGCGAGCCCGCTGAGGCCTACGGTGGCGGCGCGGTGTTCGCTTACTGTTCGGGTGCGAACGGTACCGATTCGCCGCGTCTGCTTTGCGAAGAGTCGTCACCGCTCTCTACGGTCATCTCGAACGTCTCGGACCGTTCCCTGGCCGCCGTTTACGCGCCGGGACCCGTCGGTGGATCCAACTGCGTCGGGTCGCCGGTCAACGTGAGCCGGCTCGTGGACGCCGGGAGATGGGCCTGCGCAGCGGTCCGCGTCGAAGACGAACTCGGCAATGTCTCCGTCTCCGCGCCTGTTCGGTTCTGCCTCGTCGAGGACGCGGGGGAGAGCTGCGATGAACCCCTCCCGGATTGTATGGATGGCTGCGCGACGCCGCAGAGCTTCGCGGACTCTCCGCGCTACCAGCGCGTCGACCCCTGACGCGGCCTCGACGCCGGCGCCGGGCCGCGTAGACTCGGGCCGATGGGCCGGTCGACGCTCCTTGCCTTCGTCTCCGTGGCGCTCCTCGGGGGTGGCCTCTGGGCTTTCATGGCGTGGCAAGAGGCGGAGGATGCGGCCCAGGCTGAGGCCCGGGAAGCGCGACGGGAAGCCCGCCGGGCGGAGCGCGTGGCCGGTGAGGCCCAGGCCTCCGAGCCTCTCGTGCGCGATAGCGCCGCGAAGATGCCGCGGGAGATCGAGGGCGTGGCGCTCGGCATGACTCTGGACGCGCTGCGCCAGACCCGGAGCCAGGCGCGCCCGAGCCGCTCGCGCGAGGCCGTGAACGGCGAGCGATGGTTCGAGGAGCGCCTCGAGAGTGGCGCCCAGGTGCTCTACCGGATCACCGGCCGCACGGATCGGCTCACGCAGGTGCAGCTGCTGAGCCAGACCACCGTCGAGGCCATCGCGCCGCACCTGGTGTCCATGAAGGAGCGCTACGGCCAGCCCACGGGCATCTGGGATTGTCCCGCCGAGAGCGCCGCCGGCGTGCCCACGCGACGCTTCACCTGGCGCGACGAGAACGTGACGCTCCAGGACGTGTTCCTCGTCTACCCCGGCGGCGTCTCGATCACCCTCTACATCGCCCCGACGATGGCCATCGCCCAGTCGCTCCGCATCGGCAGGTGCACGGCGCTCGGTCCGGACGCGGACCTGGGTGCCTTCCCCATCGCCACGCCCGAACAGCTGGGTCTGACGGCCCCCGGCGGCCCCCTCGACCCCGCGCGAGACGCCCCATGACGCGCACGCTTCTCCTCCTGCTCGCCCTGGCCCTCGCCTGCACGGACCCGGCCGAGCCCGCGGCCGCGGACCCGGAACCCGAACGGCAACCGGAACCCGAACGGCAACCGGAACCCGATCCCGAACCCGCCAGCGCCGACGAAGCCTGCGCACGCATCGTCGCCGTGGCCTACGCCGGCGCTCCTCGGCCGATCCCCGGCATCGCGCGAAGCCAGGAGGACGCCCGGGCGCGCATCGACGCGCTGCGCGACCGCGTGAAGCTCGGCGAGGCCATGGGGGCCGTCGCGCGCGACGCCTCCGACAGCCGTCGCACGGCGGAGCGGGACGGACTCATCGGCACCTACGCGCGCGGCGCCTTCCCGGCGCTCTTCGGCATGGTCGAAGGGCCGGTCTTCGGCCTCCCCGTAGGCGGCCTCACGGAGGTGCTCGACGCGCCCTTCGGCTACGTTTTCGCGGAGCGCTGCGCGGTGGAGAAGGTGCACGTACGTCACCTCTTGCTCCGCTACGCCGGGGCCGACGGGGCCGATGCGTCGGTGGTGCGGACCCGCGCGGAAGCCGAGGCCCGAGCCGAGGAGCTCCGCCGGGAGGCCATCGAGGGCGCGGACTTCGCCGCGCTCGCCCGCGCCCACGGCGAAGACGGTTCCGCCGCCCGTGGCGGCGACCTCGGGCCCCGCGGGCGGGGTCTCTTCGAGCCTCCCTTCGAAGCGGCCGCCTTCGCGCTCGCGCCCGGGGAGGTCTCCGAGGTCGTGGAGACGCGCTTCGGCTTCCATGTGATTCGCCGGGAAGCGCGCTGAGTTTCGCTCACCCCCGGCGCGCCCAGGCGCGGTCCGCTATGGTCTGGCCGCCATGAGCGAGACCCCCAGCGACGCGCTCGCCAGCGCTGCCGACGTCGAGGCCTACGCGGCGCGGCTCTACGGCGGCACGTGCCCCGCACCGGTGCCTGGCGTGAGCCACGTGACCGCCTGTTGGCGCCGCCCGGGCGCGCTCCCCACCTCTCCGCTGGTCACGCTCAAGATCAACGAGCACACGCCGAAGAGCGCCGCGGACACCTTCGCCCTGGGCTTCGCCCGCGCCCGGGCGGACGCGATGCTCGTCACGGGCAAGCTGCTCCGCGACGAGCCCGCGACCACCTTCGGCCTTCCGGGACCCGGCGCACCCGCGCTCGCGCGCTACCGGCAGGAGATCGCGCTGCGCTACGACGCGCCGCTGCTCGTGGTGCTGACGAAGAGCGGAGCCGTGGACCCGGGCCACCTGGCCTTCGGGCGCGGGGAGCGTGAGCTCGCCGCGCCGCGGCCGCTCGTGCTCACGGGACCCGAGGGCGCCGAGGTGCTCGCTCCGAAGCTCGAGGGAACCGGCGTCGAGCTCCAGGTGCTCGACGCGCTCGACCC
>JBCCAW010000376.1:0-5894 GCA_039814655.1 Myxococcota bacterium
CCGCGGCGCGCGGGTGCAGCGGAGCCGGCGCGGGGGCGTCGCGCGGCGCCCGGGCCCGCGGGAAGCGATGCCCCTCGCCGGCGTCGAGGGCCCCTGGGCGACGCTCCCGGAGGGCGGCGTGATGCGCGCGCGCTCGCTCCACCTCGCGCTTCCCACGGAGCCGCCTCCGGAGGCGGGCCCGCAAGGCACGTGGATCGACATCGACGTGAGTGAGCAGACCTTCGTCCTCTACCGGGGCCGGACGCCGCTCTTCGCCACGCTCGTGAGCACCGGCCGTGGCGGCGGGCGGCGCGCGACGCCTCTCGGCACCCACCGCATCTGGGTGAAGCTCGCCTTCTCGGACATGACGGACCTGCAGCGCCAGGTGGAGCGCAACTACGCCCTCGAGCGCGTCCCCTGGGTGCAGTACTTCGAGGGCGCCAACGGTTTGCATGCGGCCTTCTGGCACGACGAGTTCGGTCGCCGCCGGAGCCACGGCTGCGTCAACCTGAGCCCTCGCGACGCCCGGCGCGTCTTCGAGCTCACGGAGCCGGCGCTCCCGCCGGGCTGGACGGCGCTCTTTCCCGAAGAAGGCGAAGCGACCACGGTCGTGAGAGTCCGCCCGTAGGACGAATGGCGAGGCTCCCGCCTAAGGAGTAGCTTGTGTCCGTGGGTAGGGAGGACGAGGGGGGCAGCACCCCACCGCCCGAGGTGGGGATCCGGGCCTCGGAGCAGGAGGCTCGGGAGGGTCCCGTAGCGGCCGGAGTGTCGACGGGCACGGTTTCGGCCGCGGCGCCGGAAGCGGCATCGGCCACGGAGACGGAGACGGACCTGGAGACGGACCCGGAAACGGCTTCGGAGACGGAGACGGACTCGGGAACGGACCCGGAGACGGAGACGGACCCGGAGACGGAACTGCGCACGACCCCGCTCGAGTCTCTGCGCAGCGTCGCGCCCCGTCCGGCGGCCGAGCCCGCGCTGCTCGCGGGTCGCTACGAGGTCGAAGGGGTCCTCGGTCGCGGCGAGATGGGTATGGTCCTTCGCGTGCGCGACCGGGAGAGCGGGGAGCAGCTCGCGGCCAAGATCGTGGCCCTCGACACGCCGGAGCAGGCCGTGGAGGCCGCGGTGCAGCGCTTGGCGCGGGAGGCCGAGGTCGCTCTCGACCTCGACCACCCGAACGTGGTCGACGTGCGCCGGCTCGGCCGGACGGACGACGGGCGCCTCTTCATCGTGATGGAGCTGTTGCGCGGCCAGGACCTCGAGACCGTGCTCGCCCAGCGCGGCACGCGGCCGAGCGACGAGGAGGTGCAGCGCTGGGGGAGCGAGCTGCTCGCGGGCCTCGCGCATGCGCACGCGGCGGGCGTCGTGCACCGCGATCTGAAGCCCTCGAACCTCTTCCTCACGACCGGCGACGAGGAGTCGCCGCCGCAGCTCAAGATCCTCGACTTCGGCATGGCCGCCTTTCACGAAGGCGCCCGCATGACGAATCCCGGTAGCCTCGTGGGCACGCCCCTTTACGTCGCGCCGGAGCAGAGCCGGGGCCTCTCCCTGGACCTCCGCTCGGACCACTACGCCTTCGGCGTGATCGCCTACGAGCTGCTGACCGGGGCGCCGCCCTTCGACGGGCGCTCGACCTACGAGTGCCTCACGCAGCACCTCACGCAGGAGCCGCCGGCGCTGGAGACCAAGCGTGACGACCTGCCCCAGGCCGTCTACGCGCTCGTTCACCGCTGCCTCGCGAAGACCGCCGCGGACCGCTTCCCGGATACGGCGTCGCTCCGCGCCGCCTGGGACGAGGCCTGGCAGGACGCCGAGGGCCGCTGGGAGCGGGCGCCGGACGGGGCGCCGCCACGCAACGCGCCGGAGCCGTCCTTCCCTCGCACGCTGCCGCCGCTGCCGCCGCTGCCGGCGACGGACGAAGAGCCGGCCCGCTGGGTGCGTGAGCTGCCCGACGACGAAGAGGGCCTCGAAGCGTGGGTCACGCAGCTTCCCGACGCCGCGGCGCCGGCCGCCAACCTGCGCCGCGGACACGGCCCGGCGGCCCAGGCCACACTCCCGGCCGCGTCGCTCTCCACGGACGAGGAGCGCGTCGAGCTCAGCTTCGGCCGCTACGCGCTGGTCGGGATCGTGCTGGCGGCCGGGGCGCTGCTGATCCTGGCCGGGAGTGACGCACCTCCACCGGCGAGCCCGCCGCCCACGGCGGCCGCGAATGCGCTTCACTCCCGGTCCGCCGGCGACGTACAGACGCCCGCCGAGGGCAGTACCCCCGCGCTGAGCGCTGCCCGCGTCGCGCCGGAAGGGACCGGCGGCGCCGAGCCGGCGGAGCGCGGCGCGAGCGTCGCCCTCGAGCTGGGGCCCGTGGCTCTCGAAGAGGGGGACCCGGCGCCGGTCGTGGACCTCGAGACCGTCCGCCTGCGCACGGTCCCGGCCCGCGTCGAGGTGAAGAGCGCCGGGCGCGTCCTGGGCTTCACGCCCCTCGACGTGCACGTCGACGGTCCGGTCATGAACCTCGTGCTTCAGCGGCGCGGCTACCTGCCTCGCTACGTGCGCCTGGTCCCGGGCCGGCGCCGGCTTCCGCTGATTCACCTCGAGCCGCGATAGCGCTCACGGCTTGGCGAAGACCCGCGAGCGGAGCTCGTCGATGGCTTCCGTCGGGAAGCCGCGGCGCCGTCCGATGGCGCTCAAGAAGGCGAGGCCGCGTTCGCTTTGCGTGCGCATCTTCGTGAAGTGGTAGCGGAGGTACACCTCGAGATCGAAGGGCGCCAGATGCGGCGCGAACTTCGAGGAGAGGTAGTAGGCCGTGGGTCCAAAGAGGATCGTCTTCGGCGGCTTCTTCACGCCCGTACGGTCCTCGACGATGCGCCGCGCCTCCGTGCCGGCCTTGGCGGCGAGCTTGTAGTAGTCGCTCTGGCGCACGTCCTTGAGCTTCCACCCGGCGCCCTCGAGGGCGACGACGATGGGCAGCATGGTCGCGCCGCTGAAGGCCACGGCCACGCGCGCGTCCGGGTGCTCCCGCGCCTTCATGCCGCCGGCGCGCAGCAGCCGAACCACCTCGGCGGCGTTGGCTCCGCTGAAGGGCGCCGGCGCCGTCAGTCGGAACGCCACGCCAGGCTCGGGCACCTCGTCGTCGACCAGCGGGGCGTCGTAGGCGATGAGCGTCACGCCTCCGTCCACGCGGCGCCGCGCCGGAACGTAGGGCGCGAGCAGGTCCGGCACCTCGAGGCCCGGCGGCAGCGCCACCACCGTTTGGCCGAGCTCCTTCAAGGCGACGCTCACCGCCGACGTCGGGTTCTTGGCGGCCCGGGCGAGCGCGGCCGTCGACATGGCGAGCCAAAGCTGGTCGAAGCGCCGGCCGCGCAGCGAGGCCACGTCGCCGTGCACCGCGTCGGCCTTGAAGCTCTCCGGGATGCGACCCTTCTTGCCCGTGATGCGGTAGAGGCGAAAGCCCCGCCGCGCCTCGGCCACGTGCTTCGCCTTGAGCAAGAGCTCCACGCGCGCGCCGCCGCGCTGCAGGTGCCAGCCATACACCTGGCCGACGGCGCCGGCGCCGATGATGAGCACCCGCGGCGCGCTCCGGCTCCGTCGGCCGCGCCCTTCCACCTCGCCTCGCAGCGGCATCGCCCTCGTGTCCCTCGTTCTCTCGGGGTTCTCTCAGCTGCCGCGAATGCCGTAGCGCTTCGCGAGCTCCCGGAGGTGATAGCGCGTGAGGCCGGCGGCTTGTGCGCTTCGCGTGATGTTGTTGCCGTGTTTGTCGAGGAGCGCCTTCAAGTACGCCGCCTCGAAGATGTCGAGGACCCGCTGCTTCGCCTCCTTGAAAGGGACGTCATCGTCCACGAAGGACTCGGCGGTCCCTCCAGGCAGGGCCCGCGGCGGCGTCTTCTGTGACGCCGGCAGGAGATCGCGAATGGTCAGCTCGCGTGCCTCGGCCAGCGACGCGGCCCGCTCCACGGTGTTCTTCAGCTCGCGAATGTTGCCGGGCCAGGGGTAGCCCATGAGCCGCTCCATGGCGTCCTTGGTGACCCGGAAGGCCTCCTCCTCGGCGTCGTCACCGAAGCGCCGATGTGCGTGCTCGGCGAGAAAATCGCGGACCAGCAGCGGGATATCCTCGGGGCGCTCGCGGAGCGCCGGCAGCTCCACCTGGACCACGCTGAGGCGATAGTAGAGGTCTTCGCGGAAGGTGCCCTCGTTGACCATCTGACGGAGGTCGCGGTTGGTGGCGGCCACGACCCGCACGTTCACGGCGATGACCTTGTCGCCGCCGACGCGTTTGATCTCCCGGTTCTCCAGCACGCGGAGCAGCTTCGGCTGGAGCGACGGCTCGAGCTCGCCGATCTCATCCAGGAAAATGGTCCCGCCGTCCGCTTGCTCGAAGCTGCCGCGGTGCCGGTCTCGGGCGCCGGTGAAGGCGCCGCGCTCGTGGCCGAAGAGCGTCGACTCCACGAGGTCCTTGGGGATGGCCGAGCAGTCCTGCACCACGAGGGGCTGGTGCGTACGCGGCGAGCCCTGGTGCATGGCCCGGGCGGCGAGCTCCTTGCCCGTGCCCGTCTCGCCGCGGACGAGCACGGTGAGGTCCGTTGCGGCGACCTTCTCGAGCACGGCGAAGACTTCGCGCATCCGCACGCTGTTTCCAACGAGATCGAAGAAGCGGTTGGCCGGCGAGAAGGCGATCTCCACCTCCGTGTCGAGCGGCTGGAAGCGTACGTGGGTTTGCCCCACCTGGAGCTCCGTTCCGGCCCGGAGCCACACCTCTCGTACGCGAAGTTCGCCCACCTTGGTGCCGTTGGTGGAGTCGAGGTCCCGGAGCAGGAAGCCGGGCTCTTTCGCGACCACCTCGCAATGCGTCCCGCTCACGGAGTTGTCCGCGAGCACGAGGTCGCAGATGACGCTCCGCCCGATGGTGACGCGCTCCTTGTCGATGACCAGCTCCCGGCCCCGGTCCGGCCCGGCCGTGACCACGAGCTTGGCCGTTTGCAGTCGTCGGCCCACGACCTTGCCGTCGCCGACGGAGGTGAGACCGGGGTCCGCCACCGGGCGCTGTGAGTCGGCGACGTCCGCGCTCACGCTCGGGCCCCGAAGTCGTCCCGGATGGCCTGAATGTTCGCGCGGTAGTCGCCGGCGCCGCCGAACACGGCGCTCCCGGCGACGATCACGTCCACGCCGGCCTCGGCGACCTGCGCCGCGGTGCCCGCCTTGATGCCGCCGTCGACCTCGAGGTCGATGGGTTGGCCCCCGGCGGCCTCGTGGGCGTCGATCATGGCGCGCAGCGACGCGATCTTGGGCAGCACGTCCGGGAGAAAGGCCTGGCCGCCAAAGCCCGGGTTCACGCTCATGACCAGGACGAGGTCCAGGTGCGGCAGCACGTAGCGAAGCGTGTCCTCGGGCGTGGCCGGGTTCAGGGAGACGCCGGCGCGGCAGCCTCGGTCCCGGATGTGCTGAAGCGTCCGCTGGAGATGCCCCGCGGCCTCCTGGTGCACGGTGATCACCCGGGCCCCTGCGTCGGCGAAGGCGTCCACGTAGCGCCCGGGCTCGACGATCATGAGGTGCACGTCGAGGGGCTTGTCGGCGACTCGGTGGAGGGCCCGCACGACCGGGGGGCCGATGGTGAGGTTCGGGACGAAGCGCCCGTCCATCACGTCGACGTGGATCCAGTCCGCCCCGGCCTCTTCGACGGCGCGAATCTCCTCGGCCAGGCGCCCGAAATCGGCCGAGAGAATCGACGGAGCGACCCGGAGGGCACGGGGGGAGCGCGGCACGCGGGCAGTGAACCGGAGCCGCCCGGCCGAGTCAATCGGCGGCCCGCGGCCCGGGCCCGGGGCGAAAGCCGTTGCGCGCCGGTCGCGTCACCTCCGGCTCGCTTGACGCCCTGGACTCGCCGGCCACAGAATCCCCGGTGATATGGCGGGTTTCGGCTCGCC
>JBCCAW010000240.1:0-8489 GCA_039814655.1 Myxococcota bacterium
CGCGCGCCCCGCGCGCGACGCCGATCACGAGGCGTGCTTCGGCGAAGCCCCGGCTCGCCGCGTGGGCCTGCCGCAGTCGCCGCTCGGCCGCGCGGCGCTCGGCGAGGGCCGCGAGCGCCTCTGCCGCCGCCGCGAGCGCGAGGGCGCTCGACTCCGGGTCGGCGGTCGCCTCCGCCGCATCGGCGGCCCGGTCGAAGAGGCGGAGCGCCGCGCGCGGTCGCGCTTCGGCCAGCCGCAGAAGGCCGCGATCCAGCGCCGCGATGCCCTGGTAGCGTGCATCGCCGGCCTCTTCGTGCAGCGCGACGGCATCGCTGAAGGCCGCGTCGGCCTCCGCATGCGCGCCGGCCTCGAGGAGCGTCAAGCCGAGGTTCTGACGAACCTGTCCTTCGAGCCGAAGGTCGCCAGCACGCCTCGCCGCTTCCGCCGCCTCGGCGAAGCGGCGGCGCGCGCTGACGAGCGCCCCTTCACTCAGGTCCAGCGTGGCAACGTGTCCCAGCACCCGCGCTTCGCCACGCGGGTCCCCGACCGCCCGGAAGCCGGCGGCGGCGCGCGCGTAGAGCGCCCGCGCTTCCGTCGGATCGCCGCGCGCTAGGTCACAGAGCAGGTGCGCGTGCAGCCCCGGAGGCGCCTCGCGCAGCGCCTCACTCAGCGCCCGCCGCGCCTTCTCCCAGTCGCCTTGCTGCGCCGCATGCCGCCCGCGCACGCGCGCCGCGCGCGCACGCCACGTCGCCGAGGCGCCCGCCGGTGGTGCGAGGCGCGCTGCGAGTGCGCCGTCCACGGCACCGGGCGCGCGTTCGCCCAAGAGCACCGCGGCCTCGAAGGCAGCCTGGGCGTCCTTCCCAGCTGCGACACGCGCCAGATCGGGAACGAGGGCCAGGGTCTCGTCCCGCGCGGCGCGTGCGCGCACGAAGGCCGCGTAGCGTTTCCGGGTGGCGTCGGAAGGCCCCTCGGTCGCGAGCGCCGCGCGGACGAGCGCCCAGCTTGCCAGGCCGCCGACGACGACACGCAGGAGGCCGCGCCGCGCCAGCACGCCCAGCGTGGCCGTCCGCATCGCGGACGCGCCGCCGAGCACCAAGTCCACCTGGGCCGGGGTGAAGGGTCCCGCGAAGACGCCGACCTCGGCCAGCAGCGTACGCTCGCCCGGGGGCAGCGCGCCGAGCGACGACGCGAAGAGGCGGGCCACGCTTCGGTGATGAGCCGGCGCGTCCGCAAGGGCATCGGCGAGGAGCAAGAAGGGGGCTTCATGGGCACGCTCCGCCACCACTGCGGCGCCCAGCCGCGCGACGAAAGGCGCGACGCAGACGAGCGCGAGGGGGACGCCATCGAGGCTCTCCACGATCTGCGCGAGCGCCCAGGCAGGCTCGCTTGCGCGCGGTCCGGGGACGTCTCGTGCGAGCAGCCGCGTGAGGAGCGCAACGCCCGCCGCCTCGTCCAGGGGCCCGAGCTCGAGGCGCGCCGCGGCCTCGCCCCGGGGTGCATCGCGCGCGACGCGCAGCACGCGCGCCTCGGGAGCCCGGCGGAGCACGTCGGCCACGGCCGGCGCTTCTCCGTCGCCGCCGTCGATCACCGCGAGGCTAGGCTGGCCGACCAGGTCCCGCACTCCGTCGAGCCATGCGACGCGCTGCCCCGCGGCCGCAACCTCTCGGGCCACGGCGAGAGCGAGGGCGCTCTTCCCGATCCCGGCCGGCCCGACCAGGTCGACCTCGCGCGCTTCGCTGAGCAGACGGGCGAGCGTCTCTCGGTCCTGGGCGCGACCGAGCAGCGGAAGCGAGGGAGCGGGCGGGAGCGAGGCCACGACAAGACTCTGCGGCGCCAGGGAGCTTCGGTCACTCGGCCGCGCTGGACTTAAGGGCGGAGTAAGCGGCGACGACCGCCCCACGGAGCGAGGGTGCGTGGAGGAGGTTCCATGCCCGTCTGCCATCGCACCGCGCTCCGCTCATCCGCACTCGCTGCCACGCTCCTCTGGGTCGGGTGCGCCGACACCGTCGCCCCGACGACCGACCTCATGCTCGACGCGGGTCCCGACGAGGGAGTACCTCCACGCACCGAGCCCGCGCGTTGTGCCGGGGAGCCCATCGACTTCGACGGCGACGGCGTGCCGCTTTCCGAAGACTCGCTCATCCGCCTTCCCTTTCGCGCCTCCGGGTTGTTCCCGCGCGTTCGCGGTCGCCGCCTCATCGCCGGCCACGGCGCCTCGCTCGTTCACTTTCCGGAGGCCTGCGACGCGGACGACGACTGCCGTCCGCGCCTGCTTCACGTGCAAGGGGGGCAGGTCAGTGTGCTGGACGACCTGCTCTTCGAGCCGCCCTTCCCTGGGGACGTGGCCTTCCACCTCTCCCGGTCCGGGGTCGCCCGCGTCGAGCAGACCGCCTACGGCGCCGCCGACGCGGCTACGGGCGTGCCGAGAATCGACCGCTACGCACTGACCGTCTCGCACTGCGGCGCGCGCGCGCGGGTGCTCGACCTCGGCCCGCTCACGGCCGCGCCGCGGGTCTGGGCCGGCGAGGGCGTGGTCCACCTGGTCGCGACCACGGATGCCGATGGGGGGTCGCTCCACCGCATCGTCGGCCTGGAGCGCGTCGAGACCATCGACGCCGAGCACGTGCAGGTCGTCTACGGCCGCCAGCACGTGCTCTACACGGCGGACGGGCGACGGTACCTGGCGCACTATTCGGCGGAGGGCTTCGAGGAGCTCACCTCCGTGCCCGTCGGCCGCGACGCGGAGCAGCTGCCGCTGCAGCCATTGTCGAGCTTCACGACCGCGCGAGCCTGGTACTGCGCGGAAGGTGCCGGAGGACGGCGCCTCCTCGAGGCGGGCACGCGCGGCATCGTCCGTGCGGTCGAGGTGCCGGACGGTCCCTGCTTCCAGACCCAGCTCATGGCCGACACGGAGGGCGCGCTCTGGGCGTCGCTTCCCGACCGGGAGGAGGACACGGCCACGCTCCAGCGGCTCGAGGGGGAGGCCCTACGGCTCTTCGGCGCCCCTCGCTTCAGCCTGTCCATGCATGTGGCGCCCGACGGCTACTACCTCCACGCGACACCAGCGCGACGCTCGGGCGGCCTGCCCGTGTGGTGGGCACGCGCCGGGGAACGCGTCGTCGAGGTGCGCGCGGAGGCGGATCCGGTGGCCCTGGTCGACGGGACGCTCGTGACGACCTTCGAGGGGCGGCCGGGGCTCGAGGCCTTCTGGCTCGAAGGAGGCCGAGAGGTTGGGCGCGCGCTGGTGCCCGGTCGCCTCTACGTGCCCTCCGTGGGAATGGAAGGCGAGGCGGTGCTCGCCTACGACTGGGGCCCAAACGTCGGTGAAGGCCGCCTCGTGCGGGTGAACCGGGCGGGGGAGCTCACGGTGCTCATCGCGGGCGTGCGCGCGGCCCGATCCGTGTCCCCGCGCTTCGTGTCCGTCTGCCTCGAGGACGGCGCGTGCCGCCTTTACGACGCGGAGCGCGGCGCCCTGCGCGGAGATGTCCCGGCGCAGCCCGAAGAATTCATGGCGCTCGTGGGTGGGCATCGCCTCGGGACACCGCCAGGAGACCCGCTGCTCATGGTGAGCGGCGGCCTTCGCGGCATGCCCACGGCACTGTGGCGCCACGACCCGCGGCGCGACGTGATCGAGGCGGGTCCCGCGGGCCTTCGAAACCTACGGGTGCTCGGCGGAACCTGGGGCTTTGCGGACCTTTACCTCGAGCGCGACGGCGTCGGCGAGCTCGGCGTGCTCGCCGGCACGGAGTTCCGCGTCGAGGCACGGGGGGCGCGCGGCGAGGTGATTCGGGACCTCCTCTCGAACCCGGCCGGCGTGCGCTTCGGGGGAGACCTCGATCCCGAGAAGCTCTGCCTGATGGCGTGGCGCGGCGCCTGCGTGGCCTTCCCGGAGAACATGCGCGCGGGTCGCGACCTCTACGTCGACGACTCCGGCGCAGTGCATGCCATCGTGGCGGACGACGAGAGCGCCGCGCTCTTCCAACCCGACCCACGACGTTGAGGTCGGGCGCTCGCCGAAACGCGCTAGCGGCGCACCATCGTCTGATGCGCTCGGCGGTACAGGACTCACCGGATCGACTCGCGCCGGCAGCCTCCCTTCCGTATTTCCTGGCACACCGCGTTTAAAAGCTGCGTATCCGCAGTTTTTGGATGCAGATCACGTCGTTGCCGCTGCACGGATGAAGCCAAAGAGTCTCCGGGCGGGCAGGAAGCCCGCGAAAGGAAACCCTGATGCTCAACCTTCCCCTGACCCGTGCTGGGCTTCTCACCGTGCTCGTTGCTTGCGGCGCCTCGACGTCTCCGGAGAGCCCTCGAGCCGCGACCGCGACCGCGAGGGCGACGGAAGCCTCCGCCGCAATCGCCCTGGCGGACGCGCAGGCGGCGCTCGCGGCCCTCGCCGTCGAGGAGCACACGTCCGCGCCTGCACGCGTCGTCGTCCGCGCCAAGCTCGACGCCGACGTGGACACGGTGTGGAGCTACGTCTCGAACCACGACAACCTGGTCGAATACTCGAACGGTGTGCTTACCGGCGCCGATATCGACCGGAGCGACAGCGACGGTACGAACGGCGTAGGCGCCAAGCGCACTTGCGAGGCCGGCGACGATCGCTTCGTCGAGCGCATCGTGTATTTCCGCGCGCCCTATGTCTTTGCGTACCAGGCCGTCGAGAACACCTGGGGGCTCGCGGAGCACCTTGCCGTCGTTGCCCTCGAGCCCACCGAAGATGGGGGGACCCTCCTCTCCTGGACGCAGCACTTCGACGGCCCCTCGCCCGAGGCGACGCAGATGCTCACGCAGAACATCGACGGCATGCTCGAGGGACGGCTCCTCGGGTTCCTCACCGAGCGCTTCGGCGGCTCGGTACTGCGCGGCTGATGCGCGCCACGATGCGGCGTTCCCCGGCGCTCTTGCTCGTCGTGGCCGCGGCATGCGCCACTCCGGAGCGCCCCGGCGGCGACGCGCACGTCGCGACCGCCGGGGCCTTCGCCCAGCCCTGGTACCGGCGGCCGCTCCCGGCCGGAGTCGAGACGCTGGGCGGGCTTCGGGCGCTCGTCGTTGCGCCGCCAACGTGCCGGTCACGGGCATGCCCGACCCTCGTCGTCCTCCCGGGCGGCGCGCAGAACGAGAACCTTGCCGGCGCGACGCTGCGCCCCTGGGCACAGGCGCTACACGACGAAGGCTGGGTCGCGGCGGCGCCCATCGCGCCGAGTCGAGACCGGGCTTTCTACGAGGGCGACGTCTCCGCCCTCGGCCCCTTCCTGGACGCGCTGGCGGAGGCCCATCCGCCGGAAGGAGGGCGGTTCTCGCTGGTCGGCGTGAGCAACGGCGGCATCGCCGCGTTCACCTTGGCGGCGGCTCACCCAGAGCGCTTCGGGGCTGTGGCCGTGGCACCCGGCTACGCCCGCCCGGAGGTTCCGCTCGCGGCGCTTCGATCGCTCGCGATCACCAGCTTCGTCGGCACGCTCGACGCCTGGCGGCACCCGGCGGAGACGACGCACCGGGACCTTCGCGAGGCCGGTGTGGCGAGCGCCCTCCGGCTCGTCGCCGGGGTGGGCCACGTGCTGGCCGGACACCTGGAGTGGCGCACGCTCCGAGTCGCGCTCACCGCACCGGGCTCGGGGTGACGTCCGGCGACGCCAAGTGGCGGGCGAACAAGCTCACGACCCGAACCTCGGTGCCTGGGATGCGTCCGCGAAGCGCGAGCGGATGGCGGACGCGGACGACGCGAGTGCCGCGCTAGGACTCCCTCGGTCACGCCGTCGGCGTGGTCGGTTTCGGTGCCTGCGGCGAGCGGCCTTCGACGAGTGCCGCGTCGCGGCGCGCGACCTCCCGAAAGAACTCCATGAAGGCCCGCACCCGGGCGGTCCTGCGAAGCTCCGGGTGGGTCAATAGCCACAGATGGGTCCCGCTCACGGCGTAGTCCCCGATGCGCCGAAGCTCCGGCGCGCGGTCGCCGACGAGGCAGGGGAGAATGGTCAGCCCGAGGCCCGCGCGGAGCCCGGCGAGCATCACCGGGACTGTGTCTACGCGCGTGACGATGCGCGCGCCGGGGGCCGAGCGGTGCACGAAGTCGTCGGTGCCGCGACCGACGCGCAGGTCCCAGGAGAGCCAAGGAAACGCGCCGTAGGGCGCGTCTTCCCCTACCCTCGCGATGAGCTCGCGCGATCCATACACGGCGTAGGCGACCTCGAGCTCGCGCCGACCAACGAGGTGCCCGGGCGCCTCGGAGGCGACGCGCACCGCCACGTCGGCCTCGCGCCGCGTCAGGCTCACCATCGCGTAGCTCGAGAGCAGCTCGAGCTCGATGCCGGGGTAGCGGGCGTGGAAGCGGGCGAGGTCGTCCGCCCACAGCAGGAAGATCATGTCCGCCGACGCGATGCGAAGCGTGCCCTCGAGGCGGCCGTCGAGGCCCCGAACGCGGGCGTCGAGGCCATGGGCGAGCTCCTCAATCGACTCGGCAACGCGCACCATCTCCTCGCCGGCCGGAGTCAGCACCACGCCGTGCTTCAGCTTCTCGAAGATCGCCGCGCCGGCGCCCGCCTCGAGGGCCTTGAGGCGACGCGACACGGTCGTGGCGTTCACTCGGAGCGCACGCGCGGCTCCGAGAAGGGTCCCATGCCGGGATACGGCGAGCACGTAGCGCAGATCGTCCCAGTCCATGCCGCATATTACTGCGAAACCGCAGCTTCGCGATGCATTTTTCCCTATAGCGACTGCGGTTTTACAACTCCATGTTGGCTCGTGCCGGAAGGAACCGGCCAAAAGGAGTCCCCATGGAGATCGAACGACGTATCACCATCGACGTCCCCGCCGAGCGCGCCTGGAGCGTCGTCGGAGACCGCTTTCACGACGTCGGCACCTGGGCGTCGATGATCGACGCCAGCGAGGCGCTCGCCGGCACCTCTGGCCCCGCGGGCCAGGCACATCGCGCATGCGTGACGCGGCAGGGCACCATCCAGGAGAAGCTCGTCCGCTTCGACGCCGACAACCGCACTCTCGCCTACGAGGTGCTCTCCGGCTTGCCGGGATTCGTCCGCAAGGGCGGCAACACCTGGTGGGTCAGCCGCGCCGGCGCCGGCCGCTCGGAGGTGCGCTTCCGGATGGTCTTCGAGCTCAGCCCCGTCGCCGGCTTCTTCATGGGCTGGATGATGAAGCGCCAGATGAGCCGCATGGCCGATGACGTCGCCGACGACCTCAAGCGCTTCCTCGAGACCGGCGAGGTCTCCCCGCGGAAGGCCGCCTCCGCGGAGCGCTTCGCCCTCGCCTCCGCCGCCTGAGCGCGGCCCGACACGAAAGGAACGACCATGCCCACGCTACGACTCGCCATTCCCCCCAACCACTGGACCAAGGACGAGAAGCAAAAGCTCGTCGAGGCGCTCACCGACGCCCTCGCCCGTACCGCCGAGGAGTGCGGCAAGGGCGACATCCGCAAGTTCGTCGGCGTGCAGATCGACGAGACCGCCGAGGGTGGCTACGCCATCGGCGGGACCGTGTTTGGCTGAGGCAGCCGACGCGCTGAACCTCGCTCCCCTTGAGGGGTACGCCGGAGAATCGCTCACGGCGAAGTGGCCACCGCGCCGTGAAGCCCTTGTGACCATGGCCCCGCCGCCCAGCCTTGCGCTCCAGCGTAGGGCGGGGCGGGGCCGCGCTCTCGACGGTCAGGCGGCAGCGCATGAAGCCGAGACGTTTGACGTTCCTGGCCGCTGGCCTTCCGGCCCACGCTGCGGGAGCCCAGCGCGTGGCCCGGCGCTTCCTCGACGACGTGCGGGCCGCCTTCGCCGCCGCCGCGGTGGCCGCCGACGCCGCACCCATGCAGGCCTACATGAGGTCGGCGATGCCTTTTCACGGGGTCAAAAAGCCTGCGCGCATGGCGGCACTGAAGCCTCTCTGGGCGAGTCATCGTTGCCTGGACTGGCGCGCGCTCGAGACCGTCGTGCGTGAGAGCTGGGATGGCGCGACGCATCGCGAGGAACGCTACGCCGTGCTCGACCTGCTGGAGTGGCCCGCGCATCGCCGGCTCCAGTCGCCGGAGGCCCTCCCCTGCTTCGAGCACCTCATCGTGAGCGGCGCCTGGTGGGACTTCGTCGACGACGTGGCCGGGAAGAAGGTGTGCCGCGTCTGGCTCGGCGCGCCGGAAGCCACGGCCCCCACGCTCCGGCGCTGGATGCGCGCCGAGGATCGCTGGCTTCGGCGAAGCGCCATCTTGGCGCAGCTC
The DNA here is from genome assembly GCA_039814655.1 of Myxococcota bacterium. Taxonomy (GTDB): domain Bacteria; phylum Myxococcota_A; class Polyangia; order Polyangiales; family Houyiibacteriaceae; genus CALCTH01. The sequence continues at coordinate 8,195 of JBCCAW010000240.1, forward strand.
CGGGCCAAGGAGCGCACGGACCCGGCGCTGCTCACGGCGAGCATCGAGGCGGCCATGCACGACCAGGACTTCTTTTTGCGAAAGGCCATCGGCTGGGCCCTCCGCCAGCGGCGGCGGCGCGTCGGAGGTCGTCCTTCACGCCGCCGGCGCGACCCACACCGTCGCCCTCGACCTCGAGCCGGCTCCCCGCGGCGGGCCGCTGCCAACGCTCTGGGCACGGGAGCGCATGCGCGAGCTGGAAGACGAGACGGCGCGGCTCCCGGGGTCGCAGCAGCGGCGCGGGAAGGACCCCGCG
>JBCCAW010000841.1:0-1714 GCA_039814655.1 Myxococcota bacterium
AGGGCGAGCGCATCGACGATCTCCTCGAGCGGCCGGCCGGGGCGGACACCACGGGCGAGGGCTGGGCCGCGGCGGTGCGCGCGCGCGCCGAGGGCGCCGGCGTGGTCATGCCGGAAGCGTCCTGCCCGGCCTTGGGGCCGGTCCTCAGCGAGGCCGCCGGACAGCGGCACGAAGGCGTCTCCTTCGCCGAGGACCTGGCGCGGCTCTGCACCGTGGCGGCCGTGGCGCAGGCCGAAGACGCCGGCGAAGGCCCAGAGATGCAGGCCTTTCGTTTGGCCGAGCGCATCGACGCGACGGTCACGAACCCGACGCTCCGGGAGATGGTCGACGCCATCCAAACCGTCGACGTGGAGGTCCGCTACGCCACCTTCGTCGGCTGGGCGCTCGCGGACCCGAGCATCGAGCCCGGCTGGTCCTGTGCGCCGCTCGAGACGCTTTGGAGCCCCGGCTGAGACGCCGCCCCGGCTGAGACGCCGCGAAGGCGGAGGCTCGCTCCGCTCAGCGCGCCAGGCTGCGCACCCCTGCCTGGTGTACCTTGCCCGGCAGCTTGCGCCCGACGATCGCCTCGGCGACCTGCCCGGCCTGCCAAACCCGCTCGAGGTCGACGCCCGTGTCCACGCCCATGCCCGCGAGCGTGTAGGTGAGGTCCTCCGTGGCCAGGTTGCCCGCAGCGCCAGGCGCGTAGGGGCAGCCGCCCAGCCCGGCGACGGCGGCGTCGAAGTCCCGGATGCCGAGTTCCAGACCGACGAGCATGTTGGCGAGTGCCGTGCCGCGGGTGTCGTGCAGATGGAGCGCGAGATTCTCCGGGGGGATGCGCGCGAGGAAGCGCTCGAGAATCCGCCGCGTCTGGAGCGGCGTACCGACACCGATGGTGTCCCCGAGGCTGACCTGGTAGCAGCCCCGGCCGAGGAGCTCCTCTGCGATGCGAAGCCCGGCGTCCGGGTCGACCTCCCCTTCGTAGGGGCAGCCCCAAAGCGTCGAGACGTATCCGCGGACGCGCAGCCCCGCCTCGATGGCCGGGCCGATGACGCCCTCGAAGGCCTTCAGGGTCCGCGCGATGGTCTTGTTGACGTTCTTGCGGTTGTGCGTCTCCGACGCGCTTACGAAGACCGCCACCTCGTCGAGCTCGGCCTGGAGCGCCCGGCGCAGACCGCGTGCATTGGGCACCAGCGCCGAGTAGGTGACGCCGGGTTTTCGCTCGAGCATCTGGCAGACCTGGTCAGCGTCGGCCATCTGCGGAACCCACTTGGACGACACGAAGCTCGTTACCTCCACCCGGCGGAGCCCCGCATCCACGAGGGCCTCGATGAGCCGGACCTTCGCGTGCGTCGCTACCTGCGAGGCTTCGTTCTGAAGCCCGTCCCGTGGGGCGACCTCGTAGAGGGAGACCGAGTCCGGTAGCGCGTCCAGCATGATGCGTACGTCGCGCTCGGAACCCCGGCGGTCAAGGGCGGAGGCCCCGCGCCGAGGCTCTGCTATGGTCCCCCGGCTCGGGAGCGCCGGGCACGGAGGAATGGGCTTTGACGAAGCGCGCGTTGGTCACGGGGGGAGCGGGGTTCATCGGCAGTCACGTGGCCGAGGCGCTACATGCCGATGGGCTCGAGGTGCGGGTCCTCGACGACCTGTCCACGGGAAACCGTGACAACCTGCCGCAGGGCGTCACCTTCATCGAAGGCTCGATTCTGGACGGTGACGCGGTTCGCCGGGCCCTCGA
>JBCCAW010000266.1:0-7874 GCA_039814655.1 Myxococcota bacterium
CCTCGAGGGCGGCGACGCGACGCCGGCGGAAGGGCTCTCCGCCGAGTCCGCCGTGGCCGTCGCCGAGGCCGAGCTCGCGCGCACGGAAACGGAGGTCGCCGTGACGAACGCGCAGCTCGCCCAGGTGCTCCACACCCGCGATGCCGCGGCGCTCAGGCTCGCGCTTCCGCCGGTCGTGAACGCCAGCGCGCTGCCCACGGCCGAGGCGCTGCTCCCCGCGGCGCTCCAGCAGCGGCCCGAGCTGCGTGTGCTCCGGGCCTCCGAGGCCGCGCAGGAAGAGACGCGCTCCGCGGCGCGCTCGGGCCAGCTTCCGGACCTGAGCGTCTACGGCGACCTGGTCAGCGCGAACCCGAACCAGCGCATCTTCCCGCCGAGCCAGCGCTTCGACACCACGTGGGAGATCGGCATCACGCTCGCGTGGTCGCCGAACGACCTGCTCACCGCGGGCACGGCCGTGGACCAGGCCGACGCCGCGCTGGCCCGCGTGCAGGCCACGCTTCGGCAAGCCGAGGAGGCCGTCGCCCTCGAGCTCCGCGTGGCCCGGGCCCGACTCCTGGCCACGGACCGTGAGATCGCGCGGCGCCAAGCAGCGCTGAGCGCGGCGGAGGCCTCGCAGCGCCTCCGCGTGGCGGAGCTCGAAGCCGGCGCGACCACCGCCGCGGAAGTCCTCCGCGCCAGCGTCGCCGTGGACGCGGCGCGCATTGCGTTGAGGCGCGCCGAAATCGACGCGCGTTCCCTGGCCGCGGAGCTCGACTTCGCCGCCGCATCCCAGACCTGGTCCCCAGCCGAGGCGTCCCGATGAGCGAGTACGACGAAACGCGCGAGAGCGGCGAAAACCCGGCGGCGGAAGAGCCCGCCGCACCGGCCACGGAGAGCGCCGAGGCCCGGCCGAGCCGGGGCCGGCAGGTGCTCACCTACGCGGCCATCGCGGTCACGGTGGTGCTCGTGCTGGGCGGCATCGTGGGCGCCAAGGCCGACCAAATCGGCGCGATGATCGAGGACGGCGACAACTTCCAGCTCCCGCCCGTCGCCATCACCGACGCCGAGGCCGTGCGCGTCACCTGGTCGGCGACCTCGGAGGCCGTGGGCTCCATCGTGGCCCGGCGCACCGTGCCGCTGGCCGCCGAGGTGGGGGGCAAGGTCACGCGCGTCGGCTTCGAGTCCGGCGATGACGTGCGCCGGGGGCAGCTGCTCCTCTCCCTCGATGCAGCGCTCCCGCGGGCCGAGCTCGCCCAGGCCGACGCGCGGCTTCGGCTCGCGTGGCTCGAGCTCGCCCGCGTGGAGACGCTCCGGGCCCGCGGCGCCCGGACCGACGCAGACTTCGAGCGCGCCGAAGCGGACCGCGATCTGGCCAAGGCGGCCCGTGACGCCGCGGCGGCCAGCGTGCGCATGCGAAGCGTGAAGGCGCCCTTTGCCGGGCGCATCGGCATTCGGGACGTGGAGCCCGGGCAGATCGTGCAGGCGGGTACGGTCGTCGCATCGCTTCAGGCGGCGGAGGCGCCGGAGGTTCAGTTCTTCGTCGGCGAAGACGAGGTTCCGGGGCTCGCCCCGGGCCTTCAGGTCGAGGTGAGGGCTTCAGGCCACGAGGCGCCACTGCGGGGCACGGTTCGCGCTCTCGACAACGCCGTGCGCGAGGGCAGCCGCTCCCTCCGCGTGCGCGCGGCGCTCGAGATTCCCGACGGCGCGGCCGCGCCGGTGCCCGGCACCTACGCGACGGTCGTGCTGAGCCGGGCTCAGGAGCGCCAGGTGCTCGCCATCCCCGAGACCGCCGTGAGCTACGCGGCCTACGGCACCTCGGTCTTCGTGCTGGAGGAGCGCGACGGCGCGCTGGTCGCGCGGCAGGCCTTCGTTCGCCTCGGCGAGCGGCGCAGCAACGTGGTCGAGGTGCGCGAGGGCCTCGAGCCCGGCGCACGCATCGCGGCGTCCGGCGTCTTCAAGCTGCAGGACGGCTTCCGGGTGGTCATCGACGCCGAGGCGGACGGCGGCAGCGCAGGCGGCGGCGGCGCAGACGGCAGCGAGGGCTGAGCCATGGCCATCACCGATCTCTTCATCAAGCGGCCCGTCGTGGCCGTGGTGGTCAACGTGACCATCCTGCTGGCCGGGCTCTACGCGGCGACGACGCTCACGGTCCGCCAGTTCCCGCGGAACGACAACGCCACGGTCGTCATCACCACGCCCTACGTGGGCGCGGACCCGGAGCTCGTCGCGGGCTTCATCACCACGAGCATCGAGCGCGCCGTCTCGTCGGCGGACGGCGTCGACTACATCGAATCCCAGAGCGGCCGCGGCGTCTCCATCGTGTCGGCGCGGCTCCAGCTCGGCTACGACGCGAGCCGCGCGCTCGCGGACATCAGCGCCAAGGTCGACGAGGTGCGCGGCGACCTGCCCGCCGAGGCCGAAGTGCCGATTCTCCAGGTTGTGTCGGCGGACAGTCAGTTCGCCGCGGCCTACCTGAGCTTCGGCTCGGACGTGCTCGCGCCGAACCAGGTCACGGACTACCTCGTTCGCGTCGTCCAGCCGCGGCTGGCGTCCGTTCCCGGCGTGCAGTCGGCCAACATCCTGGGCGCGCGCACCTTCGCCATGCGCGCCTGGCTGCGCACCGACGACCTCGCCGCCTTCGGCCTCGACGCGACGGCCGTGGCGGGCGCGCTCCGGGCGAACAACGTGCGCGCAGCCGCCGGCTCCGTGGAGACCGACGCACTCGACATTCAGCTCTCCGCCAACACGGGCCTCGAGTCCGTGGAGGACTTCGAGCGCCTCGTGGTCGCCGACACGGGCGAGCGCCTGGTGCGGCTCCGGGACGTGGCCGACGTCGAGCTCGGGAGCGAGTCCGAAGACCAGGAGGTGCGCTTCAGCGGACAGAACTCGGTCTTCTTCGAGATCAAGGCGCTGCCGGACGCCAACAGCCTCGACGTGATCCGCGGGATCCGCGCCGAGCTGGCGTCGATCCAGGAAGACCTGCCGCCGCAGATCGAGGCGACCTTCGCCTACGACGCCACCGAGTACATCGAGGCCGCGCTCGAGGAGGTCGTCAAGACGCTCATCGAGACGCTGCTCATCGTCACGCTGGTGATCCTCGCCTTCCTGGGCTCCTTCCGCTCCGTGCTCATCCCCGTGGCGGCGATCCCCGTGTCGCTCATCGGCGCCGTGTTCCTGATTCAGCTCTTTGGCTTCACGCTGAACCTGCTGACCATCCTGGCCATCGTCCTCGCCGTGGGCCTCGTCGTGGACGACGCCATCGTCGTCGTCGAGAACGTCGAGCGGCGCATTCGCGACGGCATGTCGCGCGTGGAAGCGGCCGCGCTCGGCTCCCGGGAGCTCGTGGGTCCGGTCATCTCCATGACCATCACGCTCGCCGCCGTGTACGCGCCCATCGCCTTCCAGGGCGGCCTCACGGGCTCGGTCTTCCAGGAGTTCGCGCTCACGCTCGCGGGCGCCGTGGCCATCAGCGGCGTGGTCGCCCTGACGCTCTCGCCGGTGATGGCCCAGCGGCTGCTGCCGGACGCGGACGCCAAGGAGACCGTGGTCAGCCGCTCCGTGAGCCGGGCCCTCGCATGGCTGCAGCGAAACTACCTGCGCGCGCTCCGGGGCACGCTCCGCTACCGGGCGGCCATCTACGTGACCTGGCTGCTCCTCGTCGTCGCGACCTTCGGTCTCTTCGCCATGTCCCCGCGCGAGCTCGCGCCGGCGGAGGACCAGGGCGTCGTCTTCGGCCTCCTGAACACGCCGGGCAACGCCACCATCGCAGACCTCGCACCGGACACGGCGCGCATCGATCGCCTGCTCCGCGATCTGGACGAGGGCGCCTACACCTTCCAGATCACCGGGCCCGACGGCGGCTTCTGGGGCGTGGCTCTCGACTCTTGGGAGGAGCGCACGCGCTCGGCCACGGAGATCGGCTTCGAGGTCCAGGAGAAGGTCGGCGGCATCGCCGGTGTGGAGGCCTTCCCCATCACGCTCCCGGCGCTCCCGGGCGGCGGGAACTTCCCCGTCGAGATCGTGATGATGTCGACGGACGAGCACGACGTGATGCTCGAGCATGCGGCGAAGCTTCAGCAGGCCGCGGCCGCGAGCGGCCTCTTTGCCTTCCCGCCGCTCATCGACGTCAAGTACGACCGCGTCTCGTCCCGCATCGTGCTCGACCGGGACAAGGTGCTCGCCAGCGGCCTGACCATGGCCGACGTGGGCGCGGCGCTGGCCTCGAGCTTGAGCGAGGGGCGCATCGACCGCTTCAGCCGCTACGGCCGAAGCTACGAGGTCATCCCGCTCCTCGGCGACGCGGACCGGGCGCACCCGGAGCAGCTCGCGAAGCTCCGGCTCCGCACGCCCGGCGGTGAGCTCGTACCGCTCGGGACGCTGGCGACCTTCGAGACGGAGGCGGTCCCGCGCACGCTGAACCGCTTCGACCAGCTGAACGCCGTGAAGCTCAGCGGCGTGCCGACGCGGACCATCGCTGACGCCGTGGGCTTTCTGGAGCAAGAGGCCGCCGAGACGCTGCCGCGAAGCTACACGCTCAGCTACACGGGCGAGGCGCGGCAGCTGAAGGCCGAGGGCAACAGCTTCGAGGTGAGCTTCGCCGTGGCGCTGGTACTGGTCTTCCTGGTCCTGGCCGTGCAGTTCAACAGCTTCCGGGACCCGCTCGTGGTGCTCGCCGGCTCCGTGCCCCTGGCCATGTTCGGCGCCGCCATCTTCACCTTCTTGAAGATGCCGAACCCCATGCTGCCGCACTGGACGGACGGCTGGACGACCACGATGAACATCTACTCGCAGGTGGGCCTCGTGACGCTCGTCGGCCTCGTGGCGAAGAACGGCATTCTCATCGTGGAGTTCGCCAACGAGCAGCAGCGCGCGGGCCTCTCCAAGGTCGACGCCGTGCTCGAAGCGGCGCGCACGCGGCTCCGGCCCATCTTGATGACGACGACGGCCACGGTGCTCGGCCACTTCCCGCTCGTGCTGGTCACGGGCGCGGGAGCCTCGGCGCGGAACAGCATCGGCGTGGTGCTCGTGGCCGGCATGGCCATCGGCAGCTTCTTCACGCTCTTCTTCGTGCCGGCGCTCTACCTGCTTTTCGCGACGCGCCACGAAGCCGAGGTGGAGATACCCGCGAGGAAAGCCGCGGATGTGGACCTCGCGCCGGTCGCCGCCGAGTAGCGTCAGCGGCGAGGGCCCGCGGGCGCACGGAGCCAAAGCTGCTCCATGCGGATCGGGTTGCCGTTCATGGTTCGGCCGTCGAGCACGTCGCGGGCGATGAGCTCCAGGCCCGCGAAGAGCGCCTCGAAGTGCCCCTCGGGATGGTGCCGGCACACTCCGCCGTCATCGAGGGCAAAGGCGCCGTGGGCAAAGCCCGGGGCGCCGCGGGCGTAGCGGGCCCGGTTCCGTTCGTCGTGCTGGAGCGGCAGGTCGCTCACGAAGACCACGCCGCCGGGCGCCAGCACGCGCATCGCTTCGGCCGCCAGCGCGCGCTGCACCTCGTCGGCGGGCGCCGAGGTGAAGGTCGCCGCGAAGAGCACGGCGTCGAAGGCGTCATCCTCGAAGGGCAGGTGCAAACCGTCGATCACGCGTAGCTCCGCGGCCGGCACCGCGCGCCGCGCGCGCTCGAGCATGCGCGGCGCGATGTCGACGCCGCGGAGCCGCCGGTGCCCGGCCGCATGGAGCGCTGCGAGCAAGCGTCCCTCGCCGCAGCCGACGTCGAGCACGCGAAGCGGCGCCGGCGCGAGGTCCACGAGCCGCGCGACGTCGAGCGGGTGCCCGAAGTGCTTCGTGCCGGCGACGCGATCCCAATAGGCCGCCGGCGTCATGGGTGCTCCGAGCACGCGCCCGGCGGCCACGTCACGGTGCGGCCTTCCGCGTCACGCGCCCGTTGGCGAGCGGGTCGTCCTGCTCACTCTCGAAGACGAGCAGCGAGGCCCGCGGGTTCTTTTGCAGGTGCTTCGTATGCGTCGCCAGCGTGCTCACCAGGAAGACCGGGTCGGCCTCGTGCAGCACGAAGGTCACGAAGGAGCCATGGGGTAGCCGGCCGGCGACACGGTCGAAAGCGCGCCGGTGGTCTTGCCTTCGAGCAGCGTGCGCGCCCGCTCTCCGTGCGTCGGGGCCCGCGTGTCGGGCGGCGTGAGCGGCTCTTCGGGCGTGGTGCGGGCATGCGCGTCCATGAGCCGTTGATCGTCCCCGTGGTCCCGGAACGCAAGGGGCTCAGCGAAGCGCGGCGATCTCCGCCTCGAGCTGCTCCGTCCAGGCCGCGAGGCGCGCGTCCGTCAGATGCGCTTCGTTCTCTTCGTCGAGGGGAAGGCCGAGAAAGCGGGTCCGGTCGGCGGTGAGCGAGGCCGAATCCACGAAGCGGTAGCCCGCGGCGGGAAAGGTCCCGATGAGCTGCGCGCCGCGGCCTTCGATGCGCTCCCAGACGCGACGAAAGGCGTCGACGAAGGTGTCGTCGTAGGTCAGCGAATCGCCGGTACCGAAGAAGGCCACGCGCGTGCCCGACCAGTCGGCGTCTTCCATCTCGGCGATGCGGTCCGCCCAGTCGTACTGCGTCTGGCCCACGTCCCAGGTCGAGACGCCGATGAGCACCACGTCGAAGGCGAGGATCGCGTCGGCGCCGATGTCCGCCACGTCGACGCAGCGCTCGACGAACGCGCCAAGCCGTTCGTGAAGGCGCCGCGCGACCTCCTCGGTCTGGCCGCTGCTGCTGCCCCAGACGATGGCCACGCGCATGCCAGCGCGGTTCAGGCCGCTTCCCGGGCCTTGCGCGCCGCGCGGAAGCTCTGGACGAAAGCCCCGAAGGCCAGCGCCGTGGTCACGAGCATCAGGCCGACGCGCACGACGGCGAGCGTGTCGCCGCGGCCGAGGGCCCCGCGGAGCGGCGTTACGAGGGCGAAGATCAACAGAAACGTGAGGCCCACGGCGACGTGCGCCGCCACCTTGTTCTCCTTCTTGAGCCCCGGGTTGCAGGCGAGCAGCACCACGCCAAAGGCGGCGGGAATGAAGGCCGTGGGCGACGGGGCGTCCGAGGAAAAGTAGCCCCAGAGCGACATGGCGATGAGGGTCACGGCGTTGATGAGGCTGGCGAGGTGGGCGGGCATGCGGCGGGTGTAGTGTCCCCGGGCCCGCGCAACCAGCCGAGCGTCGACTCAGCCGGCAAGCACCGCGCGAAGCTGGGCGCGGTCGAGGGGCTTGCGGACGTAGGTGAGGTCCTCCGGCGCCGGCGCGGCCGAGCCCGTCATCACCACGACGCGCGGGGCGTTCGGGAGCGCGCGCACCTTCCGCGCGAGCGCGTCGCCTCCGAGCTCGGGCATGTGCAGGTCGCAAAGCAGCAGGTCGAAGCGCTCATCCGCGAGGCGCGAGAGCGCGGCGCTCGGGCTGGTCACGCCGGTGACCGTCGCGTCCGCCCGGAGCCAGCGCGCGAGCGCCCGGACCAGCGCGGGCTCGTCGTCGACCACCAGGACCCGCGGCCGGTCCCGCGGCTCCGAGCCCAGCGCCGCATCCAGCGGCGCGGCGGCCTCTGGGACGGGCGCTGCCTCCGCCGGCGTCGCGGCCTCTGGGACTGGCGCCGCCGCGTCCGAAGGCGCGTCCTCGTCCGCCGCGCTGCAGCTCGGCCGGTTCTCCGGCGCCGCGCGGGCGGGCAGCTCCAGGCGGAACACCGTGCCCTCGGGCCCGGTGCCGGCGACGTCGAGCGTGCCCCCGTGCGCCTCGACGAAGGAGCGCGAGAGGGCGAGCCCCAACCCCGTTCCCCCGTCGCCCTTGGTGGTGAAGAAGGCCTCGAAGAGATGGTCCCGAACCTCGGCTGGGATGCCCGGGCCGTCATCCTCCACCTGGGCGAAGACGCGCTCGCCTTCCTGGCCCAGGCGCAGCGTCACCGTGCCCTCGGCCCCCACCACGTC
>JBCCAW010000273.1:0-7761 GCA_039814655.1 Myxococcota bacterium
CAAAATCCCCATCTCGAACGTGAATGGTGTTGATCACGCCTCCTTCCAAATGCTGAACAATCCGCCGTGAACCCTCGGGACTGATTGCAGGCGAGAAAGCTTCGCCCGGGCTTCGCGACCACGGGAAAGCGGACCATCACGGAGGGGTCGTCGACCTCCTTGTAGCCCTGGCCGACCTCTCCGGCGGAGAGCGCCGTGCCGCCCTGGGCCCACCACCAGACGACCTTGTAGTCCTGGTAGAGGAGCCCCTCATCGTAGAAGCGCTTGAGCGCCCACCAGACGCTCTCGACGTAGGCCTTGTGGAAGGTGACGTAGGCGTCGTCGAGATCGACCCAGAAGCCGATGCGCTGGGTCATCTTTCGCCACTCGTCGATGTAGACGAAGACGCTGTCGATGCACTTCCGCGCGAAGGCCTCGACGCCGTAGTCGGCGATGGCCTGGCGGCCGTTGATGCCGAGGGCCTTTTCGACCTCGACCTCCACGGGCAGCCCGTGCGTGTCCCAGCCGGCGCGCCGCGGCACGCGGTAGCCGCACATGCTCCGGTAGCGGAGGAAGACGTCCTTCATGACGCGCGTCAGCACGTGGCCGGCGTGGGGCATGCCGTTGGCCGTGGGCGGCCCCTCGTAGAACACGAAGGACTTCGCGTCCGCGTTGGCCTCGACGCTCCGCTCGAAAATCCGCTCGTCCTCCCAGAACGCGAGCTGGCGCTGGTCCAGCTCCGCGAGGGAGACCTGCGGCGTGACGGGTTCGAAGGGCGCGGCCATGGCGGCGGCATAGCACCCGGGCCGCGGGGACCCCAGCGCGGGACCGCCCGGCGCCTGTCGCGACGAGCGCTCTCGCGACGAGAGCTGTCGCTAGGGGAGCTCGAGCACGAGCGGGCGCCGCGCCGGCGCGGCGAGAAACACCGTGGTGGTCAGGCTCTGGCCGTCGAGGCTCGACATGAAGCGCACGGAGGTCGTACGGTCGCCGGCGAGGCGGCTCTCGAGCGTGGCGTAGTCGAAGTGCAGCCGGCCGTTGTCCGAGCGGACCCGTGGGATGTCGACGGAACCGCCGCCGCGCGTCTTCACCGAGTGGCCGCCGAGGCGCACGAAGAGCTGCCGCGCCGCGTCGCTCGGGCCGTGGCGTCCGCGCATGGGCACGCCGCGGAGCGTGTCGCCCGCGTCCGCGGCGACGAAGACGCCCGGCGTCCGCTCGGCGGCCTCGGCGGAGAGCCAGGCCCGGGTGACGAGATGCGCCGGGGCGTCGGAGGTCGTGCCGAGGCCGATCACGGCGCCCTCGGGCACGTGCGCGGCGAGCGCGTCCCGAAGCGCGCCCAGGGGTCCCGGGAAAGGCCGGAGCGTGCGCGGGAAGGGCACGGCTACCGTGTGCGGCAGGATCGGTACGCCGGCCGCGACGAGCTCGGGGTGACCCTCGTCGTCGAAGCGCACGTGCGGCACGAAGCCGAAGCGGACCTCCGATGCGGTGACGCCCATGACCACGTCGACGCGAACCCTCGGGGCTTCCGTGGTCACGTGGGCCAGGGAGAGCTCTTCGCCGAGGGAGGGCGCGGGACGAAGCTCGAGGCCCGCCACGGCCTCGAGGTCCCGGTGCACGTCGAGAAGGACGGCGGCGGCGAAGGGATCCACCTGGGCTTGCGCGCGGAGCCGCTGCACCATGGGGCCCACCTCGGCCATGACGGCGACGGCGCGCCGACCTCGCTCGGCGAAATGCGCGAAGGTCGCCTCGCAGTCGTTCCAGGGGCCGCTCGGGCACGGGTCCTCGGCGAGCGCCGCGAGGGCGGGGAGCGGTTCCTCGGCGGCTGCCGCCTCGCGAATGGCCGCGAGCGTGAGCAAGTCGCCGCGCGCTCCCCGGGGCCGCTCGCGCGTCGTCTCCCGCGCACCGGCATGCAGCGACAGCGCATGACGCGCATCGCGGGCGCTGGCGGCGTACACGCCGATCTCGAGCGCCGCGAGGTCCGCGTCCAGCTGCGCGAGCAACGCTCCCGGCGCGAGGCCATAGGCGGCGGCCACGCGGCCGACCAGCTCCGGGGTGCCGTGGTGGTCCGCGAGGAGCACGAGGTCCGCGGCGGCCATGCTCCGCATGAAGCGCGCCTCGCGAAGCGTCGGGCTTTCTTCCCCGCGGTGCGCGGCGACGAAATCCCCGAGCTCGGAGATCAAGCGCGTGGTGGTCCGCCCCTCGAGGTCGTAGGACTGCAGCCCTTGACGCGCGCGGTCGACGGCGGAGGCCGTGCCGCCACGAGCCTCCGCGGCGACGGTCATCGTCGCGGCGACGACGGCGGCGAAAGCCATCCGTGAAGGCCTCTCGTGTAACCGGGTCACGGGGTGGAGAACGGCCCCTCCGCCATACCCTTGACCGCCCCGGCCCCTCCATGGCGAGGGAGCATTGACCTCGCTCCCCCAGCGGGCGCAGTTTCGGGCCCCTGCGTTGGAGGTCCCATGGCGCTCGAAGAAGGAAAAAAAGCCCCCATGTTCACGCTCCCCTCCTCGGAGGGCGGGCGGTGGGCGCTGAAGGATCACGCGGGGAAGTACGTCGTCGTCTACTTCTACCCGCGAGACAACACGCCGGGATGCACCACGGAAGCCGTGGACTTTCGCGATGCCGCGGACGCGCTCGCGGAAGCCGGTGCGGTCGTCGTCGGCATCAGCAAGGACTCGCTGGTGAGCCACGGCAAGTTCCGGGACAAGCACGACCTCAACTTCCCCCTGCTCACGGACGAGAAGGGCACGGTGCTCGCGAAGTACGGCGCCTGGGGCGAAAAGAAGATGTACGGAAAGACCTTCGAGGGCCTGATCCGGACCACCGTCGTCATCGCCCCGGACCAGAAAGTCGTGAAGGTGTTTCCGAAGGTGCGCGTGAAGGGGCACGTCACCAAGGTGCTCGAGACGCTCTCGGAGCACCGGAGCGGCTGAGGGGGCTCAGAGCGACCGCAGCACGGCGACGACCAGCGCCAGCGCGACGATTCCACCGAGGCCCGCCAGCACCTTCTGACCGCGGACGAGGCCGCGTTCGTCGACGTCAGCCAGGGCTGCTTCATGCAGTGCGATCTCCTTGGCCAGCTGTCCCCCGGCCTTGACCGCCACGCGCGCCGCCCGGACCTCCGGCCAGCTCTCGTCCAGCGCTTCGCCCTCGCTCTCGAGGCCGAAGCGCCCAAGGTCGGCGTGGGCGAGGGCGAGGCCTTGGCTGACCTCGCGCGTGACCTGCTCGAGGCGCCGCAGCGTGCGCGGCAGGTCCGCGTCGAGCTCGGCGAGGGGCGCTTCCGCGTCCGCCACCGCGCGCCGGGCCTCCGCGAGCTCCAGACCCACGGACGCGAGCTCTCGCTCCCCCTCGGCGACGGTCCGCTGCAGCTCGTCGAGGGCCCGTTCGTCGTCCACTCGCTCCTGAAGGCAGCGGGCCTGGGCGGCCTCGTCGCTGGCCTCGAGCCGGCGCTTGTTCGCGCTCTCGATGCGGCGCCGGCACCGGGTAGCGTCGAGGCGCTGGACCTCGAGATCAGCGCGGAGCCGGCTCTCGTGCGCGCGAAGCGCCCGCCCGCGCTCCCGCGCCGCCTCCAGCTGGCGGACGAGGGCGGAGCGTTCGTCTTCGGCGGCCTCGTCCACGGCGTCCCGGGCCTCGGTTTCCGTGGTGAGCTCGCCGCCGGCCCCTCGGATGCGCTCCATCAGCGCTTCGGCGCGCGCCTCGTCCTCGAGCGCCTCCGGCTCCGCGACCAAGCGCTCGCCGAGCGCGGCGAGGGTCTCGAGGACCCGAGCCTCCGACGCCGCCACCCGTCGCTGAAGCGCGCGCAGGTCCCGGCGGAGCGCCCGACGGCGACCGAGCACCTGGAGCGCGTAGGGCAGGGCGTCGATCCACCCGCGGGGCGGCTCACCGTAGTCCGCGAGGGCCTTTTGCTGGCGCCGGTCCAGGGCGATGACGACGCTCCGGGCGCTTACAAGAGCGCTCGCGCCACCGTCGGGCTCCGTCGTCGCCCCGTTGCTCATCGCCGCGACCGTCGCGGCCGGCTGTCGTTGGTCGTGGCCACGCCCACGGATTAACGGGCCGGAGGCGAAGCCATGAACGCCCGACGACGCCGGAGCGCGGCGTTGACTGGGGAGGGCCCCCCTGGTAGCGCGGGCGGACGCGGTAGGAGCCGCGCCTTTCGTGCTGCCGCGACGGCGGCGTCCCGACGTGCCCGCGCCCGTGCCCCAGGACCTCCCGGACGAGAGCCCCCCGCCTTCGGAGGATGCACCCGCGGCCTCGCCCATGGCGCCCGGCGCGGCGGAGCACCCGGACGCGCCGCTCCCGCTCGATCCGAACTTCCGCATCCAGCTGCCGGGCTTCGAAGGTCCCCTGGACCTGCTGCTCTACCTCATCAAAAAGCACGCCCTCGACATCGAGGACCTGCCCATCGCCTTCGTCACGTCGAAGTACGTCGAGTACCTGAAGCTCTTCGAGACGCTGAACCTCGACGTCGCCTCCGAGTATCTCGTGATGGCGGCGACGCTCGCGCACATCAAGAGCAAGACGCTCCTGCCCACGCCGCCGCCGGAGGACGAGGACGACGACGAGGACGAGCTCGACCCGCGCGCCGAGCTCATCCGGCGCCTGCTCGAGTATCAGAAGTACAAGCAGGTCGCGGAGCGCCTCGGGGCCCGAGGCATCGCCGGGCGCGATGTCTTCTTTCGCGGCGCCCCGGCCCCCCGGGCGGACGGCCCGGCGCCCCTCGCGGAGACGAGCGTCTTCAAGCTCATCGACGCCTTTCAGAGCATCGTCGCCAAGAAGAAGGGCGAGCTCGCTTTCGCCATCGACGCCGAGCGCATCACCATCCAGCAGCGCATGGGGCAGATCACGGACCGGCTACGCCGGGGAGGCCGTCAGCCCTTCGAGTCCCTCTTCGACGGCTACGCGACCACCTATGATCTGGTCGTCACCTTCCTGGCCCTGCTGGAAATGGCCAAGATGCGCATGATGCGGCTCACGCAAGACGGCAGCGGCGACATGGTGTTCGTGGAGGTTCGCATGCTCGCGGACGCCGCCCAGGGCGCGCCAGATGGCCCAGAGGGCACGCCGTGACCGCCGAGACTCCCCCGCGGGGCCCGAAGGCCGGCCCCGGCCTCGAGAAGGCCGTGGCGCAGCCGACGAGGGACCCGGCCCGTCTCGAAAGCGTGCTCGAGTCGCTGGTCTTCGTGGCGGACAAGCCCATCACCGAGCGGCAGCTGGCGAAGCTCTCGGGCCGGCCGCTCCCGGAGGTCCGCGAGGCCCTCGCGCGGCTGGAAGAACGCTACGAAGGGCGCGGCGTGGAGCTTCAGGCCGTGGCCGGCGGCTATCAGTTTCGCTCCGCGGCGGCCAACGCCGCGTTCGTTCGGGAGCTGGTCGCCCGCCGCCCCGTACGCCTGACCCGGGCCCAGCTCGAGACCCTCTCGATCGTGTCCTACCGCCAGCCCGTGACGCGGCCGGAGGTGGACGAGATTCGCGGCGTCGACAGCGGCTCGGCGCTCAAGGTGCTCAGCGAGCGCGGTCTCCTGCGCGTGCTCGGGCGCAAGGACGAGCCCGGCCGCCCGCTGCTCTACGGCACCTCGAAGCTCTTCCTCGAGTTCTTTGGGCTCAAGTCCCTCGGCGACCTCCCCACGCTCAAGGAGTTCACGGAGCTGAGCGACGAGAGCCGAGGCATCTTCGAGCGCCGCATGGGGGAGCCCCTGGACCTGGCGGGTGTGGAAGCGCAGGCGCAGGCCGCGGAGGCCGCGGCGCAGGAGGAGCTCCTGCTCGGAGACGAGGCCGAGGACGGCGACGCCGAGGACGAAGCGCCGGAGGGCCAGGACACCGCCGCGGACCCCGCGGAGACTACGGATGGCGACGATTCGGACGGTGACGATCCGGACGGTGACGATTCGGACGAGGACGACGATTGAGATGCGCTTTCAGGACCTGATCCTGCGCCTCGAGCGCTTTTGGGCCGAGCGAGGCTGCCTGGTGGGCCAGCCCTACAACTCGGAGGTCGGCGCGGGCACCTTCAACCCGCACACCTTCCTCCGGGCCATCGGCCCGGAGCCATGGAACGTCGCCTACGTGGAGCCGTCGCGGCGGCCCACGGACGGGCGCTACGGCGACAACCCCAACCGCTTGCAGCAGTTTCACCAGTACCAGGTGATCCTCAAGCCGAGCCCCATCGACATCCAGGAGCTCTACCTGGAGTCGCTCCGGGCTCTCGGGACGGACCCGCTTCAGCACGACGTGCGTTTCGTCGAGGACGATTGGGAGTCACCGACGCTGGGCGCC
This sequence comes from Myxococcota bacterium, assembly GCA_039814655.1. GTDB lineage: Bacteria > Myxococcota_A > Polyangia > Polyangiales > Houyiibacteriaceae > CALCTH01. Next base: position 6,247 of record JBCCAW010000273.1, read on the forward strand.
TGGGGCCTCGGCTGGCAGGTGTGGCTGGATGGGCTGGAGATCAGCCAGTTCACCTACTTCCAGCAGTGCGGCGGTATGGACTGCAAGCCCATCAGCGGCGAGCTCACCTACGGCCTCGAGCGCATCTGCATGTACCTGCAGGACGTGGACCACGTGATGGACCTCGAATACGCCGAGGGCGTGCGCTACGGCGATGTCTTCCGCCGGGCCGAGCACGAGTGGTCCCGCTACAACTTCGAGGCCGCGTCCGTAGAGCTCCAGCGCGAGCTCTTCGACCGTTACGAGGCGGAGGCGCTCCGGCTGGTAGGTGCCGCGGCCAAAAAGGGCAAGGGCGGCAAGCTCACCTGGGACCTCGAAGACCCGAAGGACCGCCTCGTGCTCCCGGCCTACGACTGCGTCATCAAGTGCAGCCACTACTTCAACGTGCTCGACGCTCGGGGCGCCATCAGCGTCACCGAGCGCCAGCGCTACATCGGGCGCGTCCGTCACATCGCCCGCGCCGTGGCGGAGGGCTGGTACGCGCAGCGCGAGGCGCTCGGTTTCCCGCTGCTCCGCGACGCGGAGGCCAGCCATGGCTGAGCTCCTGGTCGAGCTGGGTGTCGAAGAGCTTCCGTCGTCCTTCGTGGCGTCGGGCCTGGCGAGCCTCGAGGTCGCCGCGCGTGAGCTCCTGACGGCCCAGCGCCTGTCCTTCGAGGCCCTCGACGTGCTCGGCACGCCCCGGCGCCTGGCGCTGCGCGTGCGAGGCCTCCCGGCCGCGCAGGCCGACCGGCGCGACACCGTGACCGGGCCGCCCTGGGCCGCGGCCTTCCGGGACGGCGAGGCGACCAAGGCCGCCCAGGGCTTTGCGCGGAAGAACGGCGTGGAGGTCGCGGACCTGGAGAAGGTCGAGACCGAAAAGGGCGCCTACGTCGCCGCCAAGGTGCACGAGGTCGGGCGCCGGACCCTCGAGGTGCTCGCCGCCGAGCTGCCGGCGGCTCTCCGGCGCATCAGCTTTCGGAAGGTCATGCGCTGGGGCGACGGCGATCACGCCTTTGGCCGCCCGCTGCAGTGGCTCGTCGCCCTGCTCGACGACGACGTCCTTCCCCTGTCCTTCGCCGGCCTCGAGGCCGGACGCACGACGCGCGGACACCGCTTCCTCGCCCCGGAGCCCTTCACCCTGGACGCCGCCGGGGGCTACGAGCCGCGCCTTCGCAAAGCACACGTCGTCGTGGACGTCGCGACGCGCACCGCGCTCATGAACGCGCGGCTCGAGGAGGCGGCGGCGGCGCTCGGCGGGCGCCTGGTGCCGGACGCGCACCTCGAGGCCGAATGCGCGTCCATGGTGGAGGAGCCCTTCGTGGTTCCGGGCACCTTCGACGCGGGCTTCCTCGCCCTGCCGGACGCGCTGGTGATCAGCGTGATGCGCGATCATCAGTTCTACTTCGCGCTCCGGGACGGTGAGCCCAGCCGATCAGCGTATGCAGGTTGAGGTCGCCAGCCGCTGCCGCATAGGGTGTGGCTAACCCCGCTTCGATC
>JBCCAW010000826.1:0-1834 GCA_039814655.1 Myxococcota bacterium
CCCCGCCCCGGCGTCGGCCCCCTTTGGGGGGGGGGGCCGGGGGGCCCGGGGCCGGCCGGGGGTTGGGGCCCCCGCCGCGTTGTTGGGGGGGGGTCGGTGCGGTTCCCACCCCGGGCGGCGGGGTGGGGCGCCCCCCCGACCGCGGGTCGAAGTAGGCGCACTCGATGGCCACGTTGCGCGTCGCGGCTTCGATCTCGCTGTTGGCGCCGCCCATCACGCCCGCGAGCGCGACCGGGCCTTCGCCGTCGCAGATGAGCAGGTCGTCTGCCGTGAGCGCGCGCTCTTCGCCGTCGAGCGTCGCCAGGGTCTCGCCCTCCGTCGCGAGGCGCACCTCGATGCGCTGGCCCCGGAGCTTGGCCAGGTCGAAGCCGTGAATGGGGTGCCCGCGCTCCAGCATCACCAGGTTGGTCGCGTCGACGAGGTTCGAGATGGACCGGAGGCCGAGCACGTGGAGCCGGTAGCGGAGCCAGAAGGGCGACGGGCCCACGCGCGCGCCGAGCACGAAGGCCGCGCCGTAGCGCGGGCAGCGCGCCGCATCGGCGATATCGATGGCGAAGGAGCCGGCGCCGGCGTCGTCCTCCAGAGCCACCTCCCGGCCGCCTTCGGCCCAGCCCAGCGCAACGCGGGCGTCGCTCGGGGGCACGGCGCCTTCGGCCCGGAGCGGCGGCGCTGGCGGCGTCGGCGGAGTGAAGGGCACGCCGTAGAGGGCGCACAGATCCCGGGCGATGCCGAGGTGCCCGAGGCAATCCGGCCGGTTCGGCGTGAGGCCGATCTCGAAGACCGCGTCGCCCACGGGCAGGGCCGCGGCGAGCGGCGTCCCGGGCTCCGGTGCCGCGGCGCCGAAGACGAAGATGCCCTCGCCGCCGGCGCCGATGCCGAGCTCGCTTTCCGAGCAGATCATGCCGCGGCTCGGTACACCGCCAATGGCCCGCTCGCTGATGACGAAGGGCGCGCCGCTCTCCGTCGGGAGCGCGGCCCCGAGCTGCGCGAAGAGCACGCGGCCGCCGGGCTCGGGCACGTTGGGCGCGCCGCAGACGATCTCGTCTTCAGCGCTCCCGTCCGTGAGCGTGACCAGGCGCAGCTTGTCCCGCTTCGGGTGCGGGCGGATCGCCTTCACCTCGGCCACGACGACCTTGTCCGGCGCCGGGAAGCGATGAATGGCCTCGACCTCGAGGCCCACGGCCGTGAGCTTCTCGGCCATGTCCTCCGGGGAGGCGCCAATGCCCGTCAGCTCTTTCAACCACAGGTAGCTTGCGCGCATCAGAAGCTCGACAGGAAGCGCACGTCGTTCTCGAAGAGCGCTTTGATGTTGGGGACGCCGTATTTGACCATCGCCATGCGGTCGATGCCCATGCCGAAGGCGAAGCCGGTCCACTTCTCCGGGTCGTAGCCGACGTGCTCGAAGACCACCGGGTGCACCATTCCGCAGCCGCCGATCTCCATCCACTCGCCGCCGGGGCGCCGCGCGTCGACCTCGGCGCCGGGCTCGACGAAGGGGAAGTAGCTCGGGCGGAGCCGCACTTCGACGACCTCGCCGAAGAGCCGGCTCAAGAAGACCTGCAGCGCGCCCTGGAGGTCCGCCATGGACACGCCCTCGTCGACGAGCAGGCCTTCCAGCTGGTGGAACATGGGCGAGTGCGTCGCGTCGTCGTCACGGCGGTAGACCACGCCCGGCCCGACCACGGCGAGCGGCGGCTCGCGCCGGCTCATCTCGCGAACCTGAATCGTCGAGGTGTGCGTCCGGAGCAGCGTGCGCGGGTCCACATTCCCGTCCGCGTCCTTCACGAAGAAGGTGTCCTGCATGTCCGTGGCCGGGTGGTCCGGCGGGAAGCCG
>JBCCAW010000439.1:0-5168 GCA_039814655.1 Myxococcota bacterium
CCTCGAGGGCCTCGAGGGCCTCGACTGGCCCAACAGCACGCGCACCATGCAGCGCGAGTGGATCGGCCGCTCCGAGGGCGCCGAGGTGACCTTCGCCGTGGAGGGCCAGGAGGACACGCTCGAGATCTTCACCACGCGCCCGGACACGCTCTTCGGCGCCACCTTCATGGTGCTCGCCCCGGAGCATCCCCTCGTCGCCAAGGTGACCACGGCCGAAGAGAAGGACGCCGTGGACGCCTACGTCAGGGCGGCCAAGAACCGCTCCGATCTGGAGCGCCAGCAGTCGAAGGAGAAGACCGGCGTCGCCACCGGCGGCTTCGCCCTCAACCCGGTCAATGGCGCGCGCGTGCCCATCTGGATCGCCGACTACGTGCTCATGGGCTACGGCACCGGTGCCATCATGGCCGTGCCGGCGCACGACACGCGGGACTTCGAGTTCGCGACGGAGTTCGGCATCCCCATCGTCGAGGTGGTGAGCGCCACCGGGCAGCCTTCGCCCGCGCCGCTCACGGAGGCCTTCACGGCCCACGGCGTGGCCGTGAACAGCGGCCGCTACGACGGCATGACCACCGCCGACATGAAGGCGGCGATCATCCGGGACCTCGAGGCCGCCGGGCAGGGCAAGGGGCGCGTCGAGACCAAGCTCCGGGATTGGGTCTTCAGCCGCCAGCGCTACTGGGGCGAGCCCATCCCCATCGTCTTCCCGGTCACGACCGAGGGCGACCCGCGGAGGGGCGACGACTGCGAGATTCATTTCGATCGGCCGCAGGCGGTGCCCGAGGACGAGCTGCCCGTGCGGCTCCCGGAGCTCGACGACTACGCGCCCGGTGACGACCCGGCGGGCGTGCTGGCGCGGGCCACGGATTGGCGCTTCTTCGAAAAGGGCGGCCAGTGGTTCGCTCGGGAGACGAACACGATGCCCCAGTGGGCGGGCTCGTGCTGGTACTACCTGCGCTTCTGCGATCCCGGGAACGACGAGGCGGCCTTCAGCAAAGCGGCCGTCGAGGCCTGGCTCCCCGTGGACCTCTACGTCGGCGGCGCCGAGCACGCGGTGCTGCATCTGCTCTACGCCCGCTTCTGGCACATGGTGCTCTACGACGCCGGGCTCGTGCCCGTGGCCGAGCCCTTCCAGAAGCTCGTGCACCAGGGCCTCATCATGGGGCCCCTCGAGTATCTGCTGCCGGCAGCGAACGAGGACGAGCCCCTCCGTTCCCTCCCCGAGGGAGACGTCGTGAAGAAGGGCGGCGACTTCGTGCTCGCCTCCGACGGCGCCACGCGGGTCATCGCCAAGTCCCGGAAGATGAGCAAGTCCCTCGGCAACGTCGTGAACCCGGACGACATCGTCCACTCGTTCGGTGCGGACGCGCTCCGGGTCTACGAGATGTTCATGGGGCCCCTCGAGGCCTCCAAGCCCTGGAACACAGAGTCCATCAACGGCATCAAACGCTTCCTCGACCGCTGCTGGCGTCTCGCCACCGAAGCCACGGACGCGACGCTCGACGAGGCCACGGCGCGCACGGTGCACAAGGCCATTCGAAAGGTCGGCGGCGACATCGAGGCGCTCCGCTTCAACACGGCCATCAGCGCGATGATGGTGCTCAGCCAGGAGCTCCAGAAGGCCGGCAGCCCCGCGCTCGGCGTGGAGACGCTCGCGCAGCTGCTGCACCCCTTCGCGCCGCATCTCGCCGAGGAGATGTGGGAGCTCCTCGGCCACGCGCCCTCGATCCAAAAGGTGCCCTGGCCCGACTTCGATCCGGCCCTCGTCGTCGACGACGTGGTGGAGGTCCCGGTGCAGGTGAACGGCAAGAAGCGCGGCGTCGTCTCGCTCCCCAAGGACGCCGACGAGGCGACGGCCCTCGAGGCGGCCCGGGGCGTCGACAAGGTCGCGGGCGAGCTGGCCAAGGGCACGCTGCGCAAGACCATCTGGGTCCCCGGGCGCATCCTGAACCTCATCGTGAAGTAGCGCGGGCGAGGGGCGGTCGTGCGGGGCCGCACCGCCGTTTGGGGACGGCATGCGTCATGCTCGCGCCATGACGGACGTCTCCGCCGTGGCCGCCCGGGCCGACGCCGCCTTCGAGGCGACGCTTGCGCGCCTCGAGGCCTACCTTCGCATTCCGGCCATCAGCTGCGACGCGGCGCACGCCGGCGACGTGAACGCGCTCGCCCAGCACATCCGGCAGGACCTCGAGACCCTCGGCTTCGCGCGCAGCCGGGTCCTCGAGCTCGAGGGCGCGCTCCCGAGCGTGGCCGCAGAGCGCTGCGCGCACCCCGGCGCGCCGACGCTGCTCATCTACGGGCACCTCGATCTCCAGCCCGTGGCCGGCGAGCCCTGGAGCACGCCGCCGCACGAGGCGGTCACCAAGGACGGGCGCCTCTACGCCCGGGGCTCGGCCGACGACATGGGCGGCTGGGTTTCGCACCTCGCGGCCCTGGAGGCCTGGCTTGCGGAGGTCGGCGAGCTGCCTCTGAACGTTCGGCTCTTCATCGAGGGCGAGGAGGAGATCGGCTCGCCGAACCTCGAGCGCTTCATGGACGCCTACCCGGACGCCTTCGAGGCCGACGTGATGGTCCTGACCGACTGCGAGAACCCGAGCGTGGACATCCCGGGCCTCACGGTCTCGCTCCGGGGACTGCTCGAGCTCGAGGTGCGCTGCGAGGCGCTCAGGGCGGACGTGCACAGCGGGCTCTGGGGCAACGCCGTGCCCGACCCGGCGCTTGCGCTCGTGGTGCTGCTCGGCCGCCTCGTCGACGGGGAAGGGCGCCTGCGCCTCGGCCGGCAGGAAGTCGACGCGGCGTGGCGTGAGGCCTCCCGGGACGTGCCTCTTGGAGATGACGTGGTGCGCACCGGCGCTCGCCTCGCCGACGGCGTCGACCCGCTGCCCTCGGGCGATCGATCGCGCGCCGAGTGGCTGTGGCGCCAGCCGGCCATGACCGTGCTCAGCACGACGCTCCCACCTCCCGGGCGCGAGAAGAACGCCATTCGCGCCGCGGCGTCGGCCAAGCTGAGCTTTCGCGTCGCCCCGGGTCAGACGCCGGCGGAGCTCGAGGCGCTGGTGCGCCAGGAGCTCGAACGCGACCCGCCGGGTGGGGTGAAGGTCGAGGTGCGGCGTCATGCGACGGCGGAGAGCTGGCTCTACGCGCCGAAGGGGCCCGCCTTTCCCGCCGCGGACCGGGCTTACGAGAAGGCCTGGGGGCGACCGCTCCTCCCCATTGGCGTGGGCGGGACCATTCCTTTCGTGGCCATGTTCGGTCGGCGCTTCGGGGACCTGCCGCTCATCCTGAATGGCGTCATGGACCCGGAGACCGGCGCCCACGGTCCCGACGAGTCCATGCATCTCGAGGTCTTCCGAAAGGCCATCCGGGCCAACGTCCACCTCTACGACGAGCTCGCGCGCGTCCCGGCGCTCGCGCCGGACCTCGCCGCCGAGTAGCGCTCAGCGGGGCCGTCGATCCCACCAGGGCACCGGGTCGCTTCCCCAGCGCGCCACGAACACGTCTTCGAGGAGCCGCTCCGCCTCCTTCGCGTGCGGCGAAAAGCCCCAGATCTGTTCCTGGCTCACGTCGTCGAGGTGGGCGTAGTAGCGCCACACGAAGAACCCCGAGAGCCAGCGCTCCGGGAGAAAGGCACGAAAGGTGGCGTCGAGGGCCCGGGCCTGCTCGTGCTCGTCCACCACGACGGCGTTCATGTCGTCGGGCCAGAGCCAGGGCTCGACGGCAGCGTCGGCGCGCGTCGTGTAGCCGACCTCCACGAAGGTCACCGGCATCTCGAGGGTCTCGGCGAGGTCACGGACCCGCGGCACCCAGCCCCGCGCGCCTTCCCGATAGGCCGCGTCGCTCGCGCTGGAGTGGTCGGCCAGCGGGTAGAAGGCGTTGATACCGATGAGGTCGAGCTGGTCCCAGAACAGCACGGCCTCGGCCTCGTCCCAGTTGGCGCTGTAGGTGAGGAGACCGGAAAAGACGCCGCGCACGTCGGTGATGAGCGCGCGCCAGTAGCTGCCGAAGCGGCCCGACCAGCTCTTGCATTCGACGCCGATGCTGAAGGCGTCGGCGCCGGCCGCCTCGGCGTCACGGGCCCAGGCGAGCACGAAGCGCCGATAGCTCGCCTGGTACGCCGCCCAGGCCTCCGGCGTGCCCGGGTCCATCTCGCCGCGCCAGCCCGTCGTCTCGACCCAGAGATGAGGGATGAGGAGCACGCGCAGGCCCCGGGCCTTCGCCTGGTCGATGAAGCGCCGGACCGCGGCGCGGTTGTCCTCGTAGGGGGCCTCGAAGTCGAGCTGGATCTCCGTGTCCTCGAGATCCCAGACGCGCCCGAAGGGCGTCACGCTCACCCAGTTCGCGCCCATGGCGACGAGGTGATCGAGGAGCGCGGCCGAGGCCGGCGTTCCGTAGCCTCGACCCGGCTGCTGCACGCTCTCGATGGGCCCGACGGTGATGCCTCGCATGCCCTCGTAGCCGGCGTCGCGAAAGCCCTCGGCCCCGGGAGGCAGCACGTGCCAGGCCCGCACGGGCACGGCGGTGAGGGTCAGCAGGCCGAAGGCGAGGGCAACACGGTGCACCCGGTTCGGTACCATGAGCGTCAGCGGACTTCATCGCGGGGCGGCACGACGTAACGCGCCGGGGCCTCCGGCCGTCGTACTTCGCTGGGCCCTTCACCCCGCGCGAAGGTCCCGCTCCCGGCGACACCATGACCGATTCACCACCGCCCGATTCACCACCGCCCGATTCACCACCGACCGACTCACCGCCGACCGACTCACCGCCGACCGACTCCGCCTCGGAGGGCTCGGCGCCAGCCGAGGTACTCCTCTACACGACGCCCTGGTGCCCCTACTGCGTCGCCGCGCGGCGCCTCTTCGACGAGAAGGGCGTGGCCTACCGGGACATCGACGTCAGCGGTGACGCGGAGGCGCGGGCCTGGCTTCGGGAGAAGACGGGGCAGCGTAAGGTCCCGCAGGTCTTCATCGCCGGCACGCCCCATGGCGGCTTCACGGACGTCGAGCGCCTCGACCGCCGGGGGGAGCTCGACGTGCTGCTGAGGGGCCGCTGAGGCGCGCGCCTACTCCACGGCTGGGCGCAGCGCGACGTCGACGACGCGGCTGGGCGTGTCGAAGAAGACCGTCGCTTCCCGCGGCTGAAAGCCCTCGGCCTCCACGCGAAGCTGGCCAAAG
>JBCCAW010000030.1:0-20346 GCA_039814655.1 Myxococcota bacterium
CGCACGACGGCGCTCCATACCTGCGCGTAGCGGTAGGCGTGGCGGTCCGAACGCCGCGCCGACGCGGGCGCGGCCGCGCTCAGCACGAGCGCGAACGCGAGGGTCGTGAGCAAACACCGCATGGCCGGACGCTACGCCCGCCGCGGCCGCGCCCCAAAAAACCGGGGCGCGCGCCCTATTCGGCGGCGGCGGCCGGGTCGCTGGGCCGCATGCCTTCCCGGAGCGCCTCGGCGCCGAGCAGGTCGGAGAGCCGGAGCTTCATGGCGTAGAGGGGCACCACGCCCACCAGCACGATGAAGACCGCCTGAATCACGAAGAGCAGAAAGATGTAGACGTTGCCCGGGCCCTCGACGATGGACGCGGCGAAGTAGAGCTTCAGGCCCGCCTGGATCGCGAGCTGAAAGGCGCCGAAGAGCCCCGGCGCGGCGGGCAAGAGGATGCCGATGGCCAGGATTCCCATGAGCGCCACGGCGTGGCCGAAGCCCAGGGGAATGCCGCAGCCCCAGGCGAGGAGCCACATGCCGAAGGCGTTCGTGCCCCAGTAGCCCAGCGTCTCGAGGAGAAAGCCCGCCGTGAGCCGCGGCGAGGTCAGCGAGCGAAGCCCCTCGGCGACGCCGTCGACCTTCTCGGCCAGCAGCGCCGCCAGCTTCTTCGAGACCAGGCCGACCAGGGCCTTGGTCGTCCGCACGGCCCAGCTCCGGGCGGCGAGAAAGACCCCGAGCGCCACGAAGGCCCCGGCGAAGACGGTCAGGGCCAGGTAGCCGTAGTAGGGGAGCGCGCTGGCGAGCTCGTCGTCCGTGGGGACCCGCGGCAGGGCGAAGAGCGCCCAGGCCACGCAGAGGCTCGTCACCAGGCCGTCGATGACGCGCTCGACGGCCACGGTCCCGATGCCCACGCTCACGGGGACCTGGTGGCGCATCTTGGTGAGCGCCGGCCGGGCCATCTCGCCGAGGCGGAGCGGAAGCGCGAAGATCGCGAAAAAGCCGATCCAGTTGAGCGCGATGACCTCGCCCAGGGGCACGCGCTTCACCGGCGCGATGAGGAAGCGCCAGCGCGTCGCGCGAAGGAGATGCGTCACCAGGAGGCAGCCGACGTAGGCCGGCACGGTCCAGAGGCGAAGCTCTGCGAAGTCCTCGCGCGCGGGGATGAACTCGAGACCCGTGCGCCGCCCGAGCCAGACGAAGAGCGCGCCGAGCACCAGGCTCAGGGCGAGCTTTGGGGCGACGCGGCGCGCAAAGCTGGGCTCGGCGGAGGAGGTCATCGAAAGCAAAGCGTTGCTCCCCGGCGGCGTCCCGTCGAGGGCCGCGGGAGCAAGCGCCTACCAGTCCGCGAGACCGTCCGCCAGGAGTCGCCGGGGCCGCGCGCTGAAGAGCGCGTGCATCTCCGCCGCGCCGACGCGCTTGTCGAGCTTGGCCATGCCTTCGGCGACGTAGGGCAGGTCCTTCGGTTTGTGCAGGTCCGAGCAGGCCGCGGCGTAGAGGCCCTCGTCGAGGATGCGCTCCGCGGCCTTGCGGGGCTTTCGGCCGTAGCGGCCGCTGAGCGACATCACGTCGAGAAGCGGGGCCGCGCCCTGGCTCACGAAGCCCTCGAGGGCCGCGCTGTCCTTGAAAAACGGGCGGTAGCGCTCCGGGTGCGCGAGCACCGGCCGAATGCCCTTGAGGCGCATCTGAAAGATCACCTGCCCGAGGTTGTGCGGCAGCTGCTCCCGCGGGAGCTCGAAGAGCAGCGCCTTTTGGCCCGGGTAGCGCACGGCCTCGTCGCGCTGGATGAGGCCGAAGACCACGTCGTCGAGCCAATGCTCCGCCGCGAGGCCGAGCACGGGCAGCGGAACGCCTGCGTCCTCTACGTCCTCGCGCAAGCGGGCGTGGGCGGCGCGAAGACCGGGCCCGCGGTTGTCGAAGTGGCCGGGCTTGATGTGCGGCGTGGCCACGGCCGCTTCGAAGCCGAGCTCCCGGAGCCCCGCGAGCAGCGCCACGGCGTCCTCGAGGGTGCGCACGCCATCGTCGATGGCCGGCACGTAGTGGCTGTGCAGGTCCACATAGCCGGGCCCCTCGAGGGCGATGGAGCCGCCTTCGAGGGCGATGGCCTCGCTGATCGCGCCGCTCATGGCCCGGCGCGCTCCTCCGGCGCCGCGAGCTCCTGGAGCCGGGCCCGAAGGACCTCGGCGGTGTTGCGCTCCGGGGCCTCCACCACCTCGTCCAAGAGGCGCCGGAGCAGCTCACCCACGCGGCGACCGCCGCGGCCGCCGAGGGCCTGCATCACGTCGTGCCCGCCCACGGCCAGGTCGCCCACGGCCAGCGCATGGCCGGCCTGGATCTCCGCGTCCGCCCGCGCCGCCAGCGTGTCGAGCCAGGGGGCCGGCGCCACGGCGCGAGCCAGCGCGAGCACGTCGCCGACGCTGCCCGGGCCGATGTCCATGAGCCAGCGGCGAAGGTCCGCCGCCGAGCCCGTCGCGCGCGCCTCCTCCGGCCGGCCGTGCTCCACCAGGTGAAGGACACGCTTCCGCTCCTCGTTGGAGAAGCGGTAGTCCCGGAGCCAGGCCTCCAGCGCGGCGAGCTGGTCCGCGAGCGGATGGAAGAGCGCGGCGAGGCGGAAGGCCGGGTCGCCGTCGGCGGTCGCGTCGAGCGCCGCCAGCGCGGCCTCGAAGGCCGCCGGCTGCCGCTCCCGGAGCGCGTCGAGGAGCGGGCAGCTCCGGGCGAGAATGCCCGTGTCGGCCATGGTGCGGAAGGCCGGCGAGGCCACCGGCGCCTTCCGCACGGTCTTCAGCCACTCCTCGCGCACGCGCTCCTTCGACACCTGCGCGAAGACGTCCAGGGCGCCGGGGATGGCGGCGCGGGTCTCCGCTTCAAGGCGAAAGGCGAGCGTGGCCACGAAGCGCGCGCCGCGCAGCACGCGGAGCCCATCCTCGGCGAAGCGCTCGGCGGGCACGCCTACCGCGCGAATCACCCGGGCCTCGAGATCGCGCTGCCCGCCGTGCGGGTCCACGACGTCGCCGGCGAGGGGATCGTAGGCGATGGCGTTCACCGTGAAGTCGCGCCGGGCCAGGTCCTCGACGACGTCGTCGACGAAGAACACCTCGTCGGGCCGGCGGCCGTCGGAGTAGGCGCCCTCGCCGCGGAGCGTCGTGACCTCGTAGCCCTCGCCCTCGTGGAGCACGGTGACCGTGCCGTGCTGGAGACCCGTAGGGACCGTGCGCCGGAAGGCCCGGCGCACCTGCTCCGGACGCGCGGTGGTGCAGATGTCCCAATCGGCCACCTCGGCGCCGCGCAGCAGGTCGCGCACGCAGCCCCCCACGACCCAGGCGCCGTGGCCGCGCTCGGCGAGGCGGGAGCACACGGCGCGCACGGGCGCCGGCACGGCCTCGGGATGGAGCGCGGGGGTGGACATGCCGGACCCCTAACGCCGAACGGGCGGTGCCGCCACGCTGCTTGAACGGAGACCGGCGCCGCCGCAGGCTCCCGCCATGAGCGCGGCCTACGAGCCCCGTCGCCCGCGGACCTGGATGACGGAGGTCGGCGCCCTGCCGGCGCCTCCGCCTCCCTCGCTTCTCGAGCGGCTCCGCCGGGGACCACGCACGGTGCGGCGGACCAGCCGACGCCTCGGCCGCACGGGCTTTTTCGTCTTCGAGACCATCGCGCACCTCACGGAGGCCGCCTCACGCCACGGCCCCGGCGCCGGAGCGCCGAGCCGGGCCCGGCGCCTGAGCTGGGTCTGCGAGAACCTCTGCACCTTCCTCGGTCTCGACGTGAGCGTGCGCGGTGCCCTTCCGCCGGAGCCGGCCATCGTGGTGGCCAACCACCAGAGCTATACGGACCCGCTCTGCATTCTCCGGCACGCGCCGGCCTTCCCCATCGCCAAGGCCGAGGTGGTGGACTGGCCCCTGCTCGGCGACGCCATGCGCGAGCTCGGGCTGCTCTTCGTGGTCCGCGGATCGGCTGGGAGCGGCGCACGCGTGCTCCGGCAGAGCCGCCGGCTCCTCGCCGCCGGCGCGTCCATCCTGGCCTTCCCCGAGGGCACGACGACCATGGGCGCGGACGCCCTCCCCTTTCGTCGCGGCATTTTCGGCGTCGCCACCCTGGACCGCATCCCCGTGGTGCCCGTGACCGTGCGCTACGCGAGCCACGAAATGGCCTGGGTCGGCTCCGAGAGCTTCGCGACGCATTGGGCCCGCACCGCGGCGCGGCGGCGAAACCCCGTGAGCGTGACCTTTCACGAGCCGCTCTTGCCCGCGCCCGGCGGGGACCCGGCGGCGCTCGCGGAGGAGGCGCGGCAGGTGATCCGCCGAGCGCTGCCCATCGCGGACCCGCCGTCGCCGCGGACCCGGTAAAGGCCTCGCGCACCATGGCCCGCGAGCGGGGAACTTTCCCCGGGCCCTTGGGCGCACCATTCTCCCTTGCAGTGGCCCGGACCCTTCCCGCCTTCGTCCCCGACGTCGTCCCGGGACGCCTGCGTGAGCTGGAGGAGATCTTCGCCCTCCTCGACCGGCTGGGCGACGACGCCGACGTGCGCACGCTGACGCACGTGGAGGTGGCCGGGAGCCGGCTGCCGGTGCACGGCATCGTGCTCGGCACGAGCGACCGGGCCGCACCGACGCTCCTCGTGGTGGGCGGGGTGCACGGCCTCGAGCGCATCGGCACGCGCGTGGTGCTCGCGTTCCTGCACACGATCACCGAGCGGCTCCGCTGGGATGCGGTGCTTCGCGACACGCTCGCGCGGAGCCGGATCTGCGTGGTGCCGCTCGTGAACCCCGGCGGCATGCTGCAGCGAACGCGCTCGAACCCGCGCGGCGTCGACTTGATGCGCAACGCACCGACGGCGCGGGCCTCCCAATCGACCTTTCTCGTCGGGGGGCATCGGCTCTCGCCGGCGCTGCCCTGGTTCATGGGCCACGGGGACGCGATGGAGCCGGAGGCCGAAGCGCTGTGCCGCTTCGTCGAGGAGGAAGTCTTCGGCACGGACGTGGCCATCTCCCTCGACTGCCACTCGGGCTTCGGCTTCGACGACCAGCTCTGGTTTCCCTACGCGCGGACGCGGGCGCCCTTCCCGCACCTGCCGGAGGTCTTCGCGCTCAAGCGCCTCCTCGACGGCACCCTGCCGCACCACGTGTATCGCGTGGAGCCCCAGGCGCAGAACTACACGGTGCACGGCGATCTCTGGGACCACCTCCACGACCGCTACGCCGCTCGGCGCCCGGAGGGCACCTTCCTTCCGCTGACGCTCGAAATGGGGAGCTGGACCTGGTTGAAGAAGAACCCGCGCCAGGTCTTCGATGTGCTCGGGTCCTTCAACCCCATCAAGCCCCACCGCCTGCGGCGCACGCTGCGCCGGCACATTCCCCTCTTCGACTTTCTCCTGCGGGCCGCCGCCAGCGCCCCGGCCTGGACCACGCCGGACCCGAAGCTGCGGGAGACGCGGGCCGCCGAGGCCTATGAGCTCTGGTACGCGGACTGAACGTCCTCGACAGAAGCGTAACCGGGGCGTGACGAAGCGTTTCCTTTCTCACGGCGACGTTTCCTTCGTCGCCGGGTGGGACGTACGAAGGCCGGATGGATCTCGAGGGCGTCACCTACCCGAAGTTCCCCGCGAGCGTGCCCCCGGGCTCGCTCCGGGGCGGCCGCTACCGGCTGCGCTTCGCCAGCAGCACCGAGGACCTCCGGAAGGTGCAGCGCCTTCGCTTCGAGGTCTTCAACCTGGAGCTCGAAGAGGGCCTCGACAGCGCCTTCGATCTCGGCCGGGACGAGGATGAGTTCGACGCCAACTGCCACCACCTGATGGTCGAGGAGGCGAAGACCGATCGCGTGGTCGGCACCTACCGCTTCATGACCCAGGAGCTCGCGGAGGCGCGCGGGGGCTTCTACTCGGAGACCGAGTTCGATTTTGCGGACCTCCCGGCAGACGTGCAGCGTCGCGGCGTGGAGATCGGCCGGGCCTGCGTGGCGGCCGAGCACCGCAGCGGCCGGGTCATCCACCTGCTCTGGAAAGGCCTCGCGCGGTACCTCGCCTGGAACGAGAAGCGCTACCTCTTTGGCTGCGCGTCCATTCCGAGCATGGACCCGGCAGTGGGCGAGGCGGCGCTGAAGCTCGCCACGGAGCGCGGGCAGGTGAGCGAGAGCATCCGGCTCACGCCGCTGCCGAAGCTCCGCATGGACCCGGCCGAGACGACGCTGTCCGACGCGCCGGACATGCCGCCGCTCCTCGAGAGCTACCTTCGCCTCGGCGCCCGCATCTGCAGCGCGCCGGCGCTGGACCGCGCCTTCAAGGTCATCGACTTCTTCGTCGTGCTCGACCTGGACGCGACGAGCGAGGGCCTGCGGAAGAGCTTCTTCGGCAAGAGCGAGTGGAGCGAGGCCTGAGCCTTCGCGCGCGTCTGGCGAAGAAATCCCCGAACCTGCTAGAGAGGTTCGGGGTCAGCTCTCACCATGCGCGTCACCACCACTCTCTTCGCTGTCTTCCTCGCGGCGACGCTCGCTTTCGGCTGCACGGAGCTGCTCCCCGGCGACCAGGAAGCCTTCACGCCGGACATGGGCGCGCCGGACATGAGCGATGGCTCGCTGGCCCCGTGCCCGCTCGCCGAAGGCGACCGCGGAGCCACCGAGGTGATGGTACCGGCGACCCTGACCGAGGGCGACGCGGACGGGCGCGTCGACTGGACCTGCGACAGCACCTACCGGCTCACGGGACCCACGGTCGTCGCCAACGATCTCGAGCTCCGCATCCAGAGCGGGACGCGCATCGTCGCCGACGACGGCGCCTACCTCTACGTGCGCGCGGGCTCGCGGCTCACGGCGCAAGGCTCGGCGGACGCGCCCATCGTCTTTACGAGCAGCGCCCCGGTGGGCGAGCGGCGCCGTAACGGCTGGCGCGGCGTCTTTCTCGCGGGCCGCGCGCCGCACAACTTCACGTCCTACACGCCGGCGGACGCCCCCTCGGGCTTCGCGGCGGTGCCGAGCGGGACCGACGTCTCCTGGAGCTGCGGGCGCCTTACCTACGTGCGCATCGAGTTCGCAGGCATCACCAACGGCGCCGAGGGCGACCCGGGGGCGGCGCTGACGCTCATCGGCTGCGGCTCCGGGACCGAGATCGACTTCGTGCAGGCGCACTCGACGGAGGACGGCTTCGGCTTCGTGGGCGGCGGCGGCTTCGTCGCCCGGCACCTCATCGCCTCCGCGTACCGGGACGACGGCATCGAATGGACCGGCGGCTTCGGCGCCCGGGACAACGGCGGCGGCGGCGTGCAGTTCGCCGTGACGCTCGGGCTCTCGGACAGCGGCGCCGGCATCCAGGGCAACAACAACGAGACCGCCGTCGTCGCCGCGCCGCGCTCCGAGGCCTTCGTCGCGAACCTCACGTCCGCGGCGCTGACCGGTGGTTTCACGAACGAAGAGACCGGCGTGGAGTTCCGCTTCGGCAGCCTCGGCGTGGTGGCGAACTCGCTCTTCACGCACCTCGGCCGGGGCATGAACGTCGGGTCCGTGCTCCGCCTCGACGACTTCAGCCGCGACCTCGAGCCGGCCGTGAGCGGCAGCGTGTTCGTCGTGGGCGCCGCGAGCGACGACGTGAACATCGACGTGCCCTTCCCCGGCGGACCCCAGGTCGGCATGGGCACGGAGGGGGTCCCGGAGTCGCCGGACGACGATGGCGGGTTCGACGAGTACCGGAGCATCGGTATCAACGACACCTTCACCAACCGGGGGGCGAACCCGACGATCCCCGAGGTGAACGTCGCCCTCGGGAGCTGCTGCGCCTTTGGCGGCCCCTTCGACTTCGTACCCACGCAGCCCGTGGATATCGGGACGCGCACGCCCGTTCGGCCGGGCTTCGACTCCACGGACTACGTCGGCGCCTTCGAGGGCAACGATCCGGCACCCTGGGACCGGGGCTGGACCGACTACCCCGCCAACTGAGCCGGGTCCCGCGAGTGCACCCGCACCGCGCTGTAGGGACCGCGCCCACATCGCCGCCCCAATCGACGGCGCGCCATCAACGAGTCACCTCGGCGCCACGGGAACGTGGGGTACGGCTGTGACCGTGAGCGCGTGTCTCGACGAACGCTCGACCTGCTCACGATGATCACGGCGCTCGCGGCCACGGCCTGCGGGAGCGACGAGCGGCCGGCGCTCGACCTGAGCCTCTCCGACGCGGGCGTCGCCGACGCCGGAGCCGACCTCGGAGCCGACCTCGGAGGAGACCTGGGGCGCGACCTCGGCGAAGACCTGGGGCGCGACCTCGGGCGCGAAGAGACGCTCGAACGCATCCCGGCCAACACGGTCCTTGGCGTGTCCACGACCTGGACCCGGGACCGCGTCTACGTGCTCGAGGGGCCGGTCTTCGTCGGTCCCGAAGGTGAGCTGGTCGCCGACGAAGCGCGACCGGTCTTGCGCATCGAGGCCGGCACGGAGATTCGCGGCGAGCGCGGCAACCTCGACCCGGCGGCGGGCCCCTTGGCCCTTCCCGGCGTGCTCGTGGTCACGCGAAACGGTCGCATCGACGCGGAAGGCACGGCGGCCTCGCCCATCGTGTTCACCTCCGCGCGCCCGCCGGGGGAGCGCGTCTCCTCCGATTGGGGCGGCGTGGTGCTCCTCGGCCGCGGCACCAACAACCTCCAGGACGGCGAGGACGACGTCGAAGGCCTGGGCGCCGGCGCCGGCGAGGCCACGGTCTACGGCGCTCCCCCCCCGCAGCAGCGCGCCGCCTGGAACTGCGGCCGGCTCCGCTACGTGCGCATCGAGTTCGCGGGCTTCGAGCTCCGGCCCACGGAGGAGCTCAACGCGCTCACGCTGGGTTCCTGCGGCAGCGACACGGTGCTCGACAACATCCACGTGCACCGGGGCTCCGACGACGGCATCGAGTTCTTCGGCGGCACCGTGAACGCCACGCGCCTCATCCTCACGGGTGTGCAGGACGACAGCCTGGACTGGGACCAGGGCTACGCCGGCAGCATCCAGTTCGTGGTGGTGCAGCAGTACGACGCCGACGAGAGCAGCCGCTTCAGCGCCGTGGACTCGGTGGTGGTTACCGGCGACGCCGTGCAGGCCGACAACGGCATCGAAGGCGACGGCTTGCCCGAGGGCGTCACCAACCTCGACCTTTCCTCGAACCCGACGCTCTTCAACCTGACCTTCCTGGGCTCGCCCAAAGGGGAGAGCGACACGGGCTTTCAGCTTCGCGATGGAACGCGAGCGACGATCGGGAACGCTTTCGTGAGCGGCTTCGGGTCCGGCGCCGTGGACATCGGCGACCAGGGCGCGGCGCAAAACGCCGTGGCGACGCCGCCTTCGCTCCGCGTGACCCACAGCGTGTTCCAGGGCGCCGCCGGAGCGGCCGGGGTCTTTCCGGACGACGAGGACGACGACCCGGACGGCGCGGCGGGCCCCGCCGGCGCCATCGATGAGACCGACTACTTCACGGACCCTTCGTTGAACAACCAGGTGCTCGCGCGCAGCGAGGCCGCAGTGGTCAACGCGAGCCTCCGGACCCCGGACTTCCGCCTCGCCTTCACGCCGACCGTGAGCGCGGACACGCCCCCGGACGACGGCTTCTTCGACCCGGCCGCGCAGTTCATCGGAGCGCTCGGTGGGGGGTCGGACTTCACCGCGTGGACGATCTATCCGGAGGACTGAAGTTCGGTAGTTTCGGAAGATTGAAATGTGAGTGGAACTTCCGCCGGTCCAAGGTCCATTGCTGGCACACAAAGCCTCTCGAAACCGCCTGCCTCCCCCATCGAACTACGGCAAACTTGCTCTTTCGGAGACCCGCACCGAAGGTCTCATGGCCATGGTGGATAGCGTCGCACCAAAGCAGGACCCGCACGACTCGGTGGACGATTCCATCACCGGGTCGGCGGAGGCGGCGAAGCAGATCGCCGCGACGCTGAAGAAGGGATGGATCCCGATCCAGCGGGCCCGGCTGGACGAGGACTACACGCTCGTGGCGCGCCTCGGCCAGGGCGGCATGGCGGAGATCTACCTCGCCGTGCACCACGGGCTGAGCGGCTTCCGGAAGCTGGTCGTCATCAAGCGCTTGCTTCCGCACATGGCGCACGACCCCGAGGTCGTGCAGATGTTCCTCGACGAGGCGAGGCTCGCGGCGCGGCTCAACCACCCGCACGTGGTGCAAACGACGAAGGTCGGAGCCGCCGAGGGTCATTACTTCCTCGCCATGGAGTTCCTCGATGGGCAGCCGCTGAACCGCATCCTGCGGCGTCAGGCCGAGCTCGGCCGTCGCATGCCGCCGGCGCTCGCGGCGCGAATCATCGCCGACGCGCTCGAGGGGCTGCACTACGCGCACTGCGCCAAGGACTTCGACGGCAGCCCGCTCCGCATCGTCCACCGCGACGTGTCCCCGCACAATTTGATGGTGACCTACGACGGTGTGGTGAAGATCCTCGACTTCGGCATTGCCAAGGCGACGCTGCAAGAGGCCGCCACGCGCACGGGGCTCATCAAGGGCAAGTTCGCCTACATCTCGCCGGAGCAGGCCACGGGCGAGACCGTGGACCAGCGGGCGGACGTCTGGTCCATGGGCGTGTGCCTGTGGGAGTGCCTCGCCGGACGCCGGCTCTTCAAAGGCAAAAGCGAGGTCGCGACGCTGCACGAGTCGCTGACCAAGGAGATCCCGGAGATCGTCGACTACGCCGGGGAGGTTCCCCGGGAGCTCGAGGAGATCGCCTTCAAGGCGCTGCAGCGGGACATGGGCGAGCGCTACCCCTCGGCCGAGGCCATGCGCGCGGACCTCGAAGATTGGCTCGCGGAGCAATCGCACGAAGGCAGCCGGGCCCGCCTCGGAGCCTGGGTGAACGACCTCTTCTCGGACGCGCATGCGAAGCAGCGCACGCTCATCAAACGACTCACGGAGTTCCCCGACGAGTCGCGGCACACGCTGGCTTCGCTCGCGACGGGAACGCACCCGGCCTTCGAGCTCCCGCTCACGGGCAGCCATACGGGCCTGACGGGCCGGAGCCTCGCGCCGGAAGCGGAGAAAGAGGACGACCGGCTCAAGCTGGCGCTGCTGGCGCTGGTTCTCCTGCTCGCGGGCGTGCTCATCTTCGTCTTGACGCGGACCCGCGCGGCGCCGGACGGGCCCGCGGCCGGGGCCGTCGCTTCCGAGGGCGCAGGCGCCACGGAGCAGGTGGCCGGTGCCGGCGACGCGCCGACCACGCCCATCGCAGCCGCACCCGCGGCGGAATCCGAGGCGCCCGGCGTCGGGCCCGCGGAGGCCGCGGCGGACGAACCGGTAGGCGTGGAGATTGGGACCGACGTGGCGCCGACGGCCATGGGCGAGGCGGAGGCGCCCGTGGACGAGGAGAGCGCGCGGCGTGCCCGGCTGGCGGCGCGCCGGCGGGCCCGCGCGAACGCTTCGGCCACGGACGCGCCGGCTGAGGAAGCGCCCGCGCCGGCCACCACGGGCTTTCTCACCCTCGACACCGCGCCGTGGTCGCACGTGGACCTGAACGGCCGGCGCCTCGGGACCACGCCGCTCCTCCGCGTCGAGCTGCCGACGGGTCGACACACGCTGACCCTGACGAACCCCGAGCAGAACATCGCCACGCGCTATACGGTCACCATCGAGGAAGGCCGGGTCTACGCGCGCCGCCTCGGCCTCGAGTAAACGAGCCCTCATGCGATCCTCGATCCGCGCCGCGCTCCGAACCGCGCTCCCCTTCGCGCTTGCCCTCGGCGCCACGTCGCCTGCGACGGCACAACGCTGCGACCTCGACCCGGCCGACGCCGCCTACCAGCAGGTCGACTTCGAGGGCGCCCGCGAAGCGGCGCAGGCCGCCCTCGCCTCGGGCCGTTGCTCGCCTCGGGAGGTGACGCGCGCCTACGAGCTGCTCGGAATCAGTCACGCGGCGCTCGGCGAGGAGCGCGCCTCCTACGACGCCTTCGTGCGCTTGTTGGCTCTGGAGCCCGAGTCGGACCTCGACGTGTCGCCGACCTTGCGCGGGCCCTTCATGGAAGCGCGGGCGGCGCTTCGGGGCCGGCGCCTCGCGGCGGAGGTCCGCCTGAACTTGGTGCGTGGCGCCCTCGTGGTGCGCATGGACGACCCCTTCGACATGGTCGCCCGCGTCAACGGGGAGGGCCGAGCCGGGGAAACCGGGGCTCCGCAGCTCATCGCCGCCGGCGCCGCGCCGGAGCTGGTGGTGGAGGTGCCCGGCCTCCGCGAGACGGGTTACGGCTTTTACCACCTGCGCTTCGAGGATGAGGCGGGCAACACGCTGCTGGAACGCGGGACGGCGAACGCCCCGCTGCAGATCGGCGAGCGCCGCGACGTCCCGCGGGCCACCGGAGCCGCATCGGAGCGGGGAGGCCTTCGGCTGACCCGTGCCATCGGCGGCGTGAGCGTTGGCCTGGGCGCCGTGGCCGTCGCCGGCGGCGCCATCTTTCACGCCGGGCGCAACGCGGACGCCGCCGATTACAACAGCGACGATTGCCTGACGCCCCTCGGCCCGAGCGCCCAGCCCACCCGCGACAGCATTTGCGGGCCCGGGGGCACGCGCGGAGACCTCCGCGGCGACGCCGAAGCGAAGGAGAGAAACGCCATCGTTCTCTATGCCGTGGGCGGTGCGCTCATGGCCGCGGGCGTGGTGCTCTTCTTCATAGGCGGCGACGACGCCGGCGACGACGCTGGCGACGATGACGACGCCGGCGACGATCGCGAGGCACGGGGCTTCGAGCTCGGCTGCGGCCCGGCGGGCCTCGGCCTTCAGTGCGCCGGTCGCTTCTGAGTCGCAGCCGCGCGCCTCGCAGAACGCTCAGGGGCCCCGGCGCAAACCGCGCAGCGGTCGCCAGGCGCGGCCGTCCACGCTCTCGATGACGAGCAGGTCGTCGCGCTGGCGTCCCGCCGCCACGACCCGTCCGGGGCCCGCGGCGACGCGCGCGGGCCCGCAAAAGCCGCCGCTCTCGGAGAGGCAGGCCGCGGGCCGCTGCCACGGTCCGAGCGTTTCGTCCCAGCGCGCGAGCGCGATGGCGCCGCCGGTGCGGGTCCAGCTGGCCAAGAGCGCCGGTGCAGGCGCGGCGGCCGCCTCGCCGGAGGCGCCACGAAGGAGCGCGCCGCGCACCCGGTGCCCGGGCAGCTCCACGCTTTCGCAGCCTTGCCGGCCGCATCGATGCACGGTGCTGTCGTCGCCGTCGCGGCGCCCGAGGAGCAGCGCGTCACCGGCGCAGTCCAGGAGCTCCACCCTCCCCTCCGGAGGGAGGTCGAGGCGCGTAGAGCCCCAACGCACCTGCCGCGTCTCGGGCCCGCTCACGACCAGCCACGCGCCGCACGCCTCCAGCCGCGCGAAGCGGCCCGGGGCGACGAGCGAGGCCTCCGGGCCCATGTGCAGACCCGCCTCGGAGAGCCAGACCGGCTTCCCGCGCACGAAGGCCGCCTGCCTCCCGGGGCCGAGCGCTCGACGCTGCAGGGGCGCCGCTGGGGACGGTGTACCTGCGCCGCCTGTCCCCGCGCCGCGTGTTTCCGTGCCACGTGTTTCCATGCCGCGTGTTCCCGGACCGGGCGCGCGGGCGAAGCGTCGGAGCTCGAGCTCGCCCTCGGCGTGCCGGGCGACGACCTGCACCCCGGTCGCCGCGAGGTCCACGGCCGCGACGCGCTCCGGGTGCGCGGCGAACCAACGCGGCGGGGGCGTGACCACATCTTCCGGGCCAAGCGTCGCGAGGCCGAAGGCCCGGCCGACGCAGCGCGAAGGGCCGCAGCGCGCGTCGTCCGTGCGCCAGAGCAGCGTCGGCGTGGCCCCCGGGACGACGGCAGCGAGCGTCCGCGGCCGCCGGAGCCTTCGCGCGTCGACGCCGCCGCCGCCCACCTGCACCCAGCTCACGCCGCGCGGGTCGAGGGCCGTGACCGTGAGCCGCTCCGCGTCGACCTGTAGCGTGACCCGAGACCCGGCGCGGTCTCGCACGGGGACGCGTTCCGGCGGCACCACGGAGCGTGGCGTCCGGAGCGTCACGGCCGGCGCCTCCAGGTTTAGGCTCGCGTCGGCCTCCTGGGCCCAGAGCGTGAGCGCCGCGATCAATCGCTGCACGGCGAGCCAGGGCCGCTCGGGCACCGGCTGGGGCGGTGCCTCTGCCAGCCGCCCGCCGGACGCCTGAGCCATCTCTTCGCGAACCTTGTCCGTGGCTCGCCGGACCTGCCGCTCGGCGTGACGCGTGGCCGGGAGCATCCAGAAGAGCGGCTCCGGCGCCACCGCGTCGAGCGCGGGAAGGCACGCCTCCAGCCCCGCACGGCGGACGACGTCCACGTAGCCCCGAAGCGCCCCTTCGGGCAGGCCGAGCCCCGGCGCGGCCTCCGGCTCCCCGTTGACCAGGCACGCCGCGAAGGCGGCATAGCGATGGCGCGCCTCGAGGCAGCGCTGCCGTGCCCGCAGGTAGGGCAGCACCACGACGACCACCAGCACGACCAGGTGCCCCGCCACGGCGAGGGCGATGAGCCGCTTCCGCCGCGTCGACGCATGGCGAAGCGCACGAATCTCCTCCGCGAGCGTCGCGTCGTCCAGGCCCTCGGGCGGCCGCGGCCCGGGCTGTCCGTCCGGCATGGGGCCCGGGGGCATGGGAGCGGGCATGGGAGCGGTCATGCGGCCGTCGCGCAACGCGGTCGAGCACGGGCGCCAGGAGCCGGGACGCCGCCCCACGCCGTAACGCTCCCCCGGTGGGGGTAGACAACCTAAGGTGTCGCGTCCGTCTCTTCCCTCACGTGCGCAGCGCCCCTGCGTCGGGGCGTGGCACCCCTTCCTCTCGCCCGGTATGCTGGGAATCTGGCGCCGCCGGGCGCGTTCGCTCCCAGGATGACCCGTTTCGCCCGCGCTGCCTCGGCCACCTTCGCCGCCCGGGCATTTTCCGCCGCCCCGGCGCGTGCTTTGCCGTACGGCCGTTGGGCATGCGCGTGGGGGCCCCGTCTGCCTCTGGATGACGCCCCGCTCCGCTGCTCCCGAGACCCTCGATGAACCTTCGCCGCCTCTGGAAGCCCGCCCTCGCCTTCGGCGCCGTGATCGCCGCGTTTAGCCTCACCGTCGCCCTCGACCGGAACGGTCTCGAGGTCGACATCGACGGCTCGCGCCGGGCGCAGGCCGCGCGCAACCAGGACCCTTATGACCTGACGCGGCTGCAGGTGCTCAACCGCACCGTGCTCGAGGTCAAGGACCACTACGTCGAGCCCGAGCGCATCGACTGGCAGCGCATGTTCCTCGCGGGACTCAACGCCATTCAGCGCGCCATCGCCCCGGTGATCATTCGCTACGAGGAAGGCGCGCCGGAGCTCACGGTGCAGATCGGTGGGGCCCGGGAGTCCTTCCCGGCCCGCGCCGAGAGCCCCTGGGCGCTCGCGCAGGCCTATCGCTCGGTCTTCGCGTTCCTCCAGAGTCACCTCGATGACGAGGAGATCGAGCTGCGGGACGTGGAGTACACGGCCGTGAACGGCATGCTCCGGACGCTCGACCCGCACACGGTGCTGCTCACGCCGGACGTGTTCGAAGAGATGCAGATGAGCACGCGCGGGCAGTTTGGCGGCCTGGGCATCGTCATCTCGATTCGCGACGGGAGCCTGACCATCATCCGGCCCATGCCCGGGACGCCGGCGGACCGGGCCGGGCTTCAGCGCGGCGACCGCATCGTGAAGATCAACGACGAGTCGACGCTCAACATGCCGCTCTCCGAGGCCGTGGACCGGCTCCGGGGGGCGCCCGGGTCCACGGTGAACGTGTTCATCTCGAGGCGCCGGCCCAGCGGCGAGTGGTCCTCGCCGCGCCGCGTGCAGCTCGAGCGCGCCGTGATTCGCATCGAGTCCGTGGAGCACCGCATGCTGGCGGACGGCATCGGCTACGTCTCCATCAACAACTTCCAGGGCAACACGCACGAGGACCTGCGGCGCGCGCTGGCGGACCTTCACCGCGACGGCCTCCGCGGACTGGTCCTGGACCTGCGGGACAACCCCGGCGGACTCCTCGACCAGGCCGTGCGCGTGACGGATACGTTCCTCACCTCGGGCACCATCGTCACGACGGCGTCGAACGACCCGCGACAGCGCGACGAGAAGTTCGCGCGCCAGGAAGGTACGGAGCCGGACTTCCCCATGGTCGTGCTCGTGAACGGCGCGAGCGCCTCGGCCTCGGAGATCGTCGCCGGCGCGCTGAAGAACCACGACCGGGCGCTCATCGTGGGTCAGCGGACCTTCGGCAAGGGCTCCGTGCAGGTGCTCAACAACTTCCAGGACGGCTCGGCGCTGAAGCTGACCGTGGCCCAGTACCTGACGCCCGGGGACGTATCGATTCAGGGCGTGGGCATCGTGCCGGACATCGGCATCGACCCCATGACCGTCGACCGCGAGGACCCGGACCTCGACGTGGATCCCGAGTCCTTCCTTCGCGAAGCGGACCTGCGCTCGGCGCTCACGAACGAGCGGGCGCGGGAGGACATGCGCCCCTCCGTGGTGCTTCGCTACTACCTGAACGGCGAGATGCGCCAGCAGCTCCGGGAAGCGGACCCGCGGGACACGGAGAACGAGGAAGAGGACGAGTTCCTCACGCGCTTCTCCCAGCGGCTGCTCGCCCGGGCGACGCGAAGCGGGCGCCGGGAGCTCCTCGCGGAGCTCGCCCCGGTGGTCGAGGAGACGCGCCGGCAGGAGATGGGCAAGGCCGTGGCCGAGCTTCAGCGCATCGGCGTCGATTGGAGCGCCGGCGAGGACCGCGGCGCGTCCACGGTGAGCGTGGCCGTCTCCACGGACCGCGCCGAGAACGTGGGTGTGGCCGGGCAGCCCTTCTCCCTGGCGGTGCGCGTCACGAACACGGGCAGCGCCCCGCTCTTCCAGCTTCGCGCGACCACCAAGAGCGACAACCGGCTCTTCGACGACCGGGAGCTCATCTTCGGCCGCCTCGACCCGGGGGCCACGCGGGAGTGGACGACGACGCTCGGCGTGTGCACCACGGATAACGATCGCCGTCTCTGCCGCCTTCCCTGGGATACGGCGGACCGTGCCGACGGGGTTCGCATCGAGTTCGCCGAGGCTCACGGCCACGCGCCGCCGGCGGCGGAGATCCGCACGCGCGTGGAGGCCGTGCGTCGGCCGCGCTTCGCCTACGCGCTCCAGGTCGCCGACGACCTCGACGGCAACGGCGACGGGCGCCTTCAGCGCGGCGAGCGGGCGAGCCTCACGCTCCGCGTCAAGAACGTGGGTCAGGGCCCGAGCCACGAGACGCACGCGAACCTCCGGAACCTGAGCGGACCGGGGCTGCTGCTCCAGGCCGGACGCTTCCGCATCGACGACATGGCGCCGGGCGAAGAACGCGCCGTGCGCTTCACCTTCGAGGTGCGCGAGGACTTCGCTCCGGACGAGGCGGAGCTCGAGGTGGGCGTGGCCGACGCGGACCTGCGCGTGGGCGTGAGCGAGACGGTCCTCGTGCCCATCGCCGAGGCGGGCGCGGCGCCCGAGCGCGCGAGCGGCCAGGTCACGCTCCGCGCCGGCGCCACGCTCCACGCCACCCCGGACGGGGACGCGCCGGCCATCGGCGAGGTGACCGGCGGCGCTCTCGGCGTCGTGCGCGACGCACGCCTCGGCGACTGGCTCCGGGTGCGGCCCGACGCGGACGCGGCGCCGCTCTGGGTCCCCGCGAGCGCCGCCCTCGACAGCGGAGGCGGTGGTCGCATCGCCTTCGCCTACCCGAAGGCGCCGCCGCGCCTCGACGTGGACGCCGGCGGCGTGCGCGTCACGCAGGCCGACACGCTCCAGCTGCGCGGGCGCGCCACGGACGACGACGCGGTCCGTGACCTCTACATCTTCGCCGGCGCGCGCAAGGTCTTCTACCAGGCCAACGCCAGCGGCGGCGCCGTCGAGTTCGACGCGGAGATCCCGCTCCATGCCGGCCTGAACTACATCACGGTCTTCGCCCGGGAGAACGACGACGTCGTGTCGCGCCAGCTCCTCGTCGTGCGCCGGGACGGCCCGAACGGCGAGCTCTTGGAGACGCCACGCTTCGACGACGACGTCTTCGGGAGCGTGCACGAAGAGTGAGCGAGCGGTCCCTCGCCGCCAGCGCGTGACTAGACTAGCGGAGCCGCTCCAGGTACGGGGCGCCGTCGCGTTCGCCGCCCGCCATGAGCGGCCGAAAGGCGAGGTGCGTGTCCCTGGGCACGAGCCGTCCGGTCACGAAATGAAGCCCGCTCAAGGCGGCGAGACGGGCGCCGATGCCGGCGTCGCCGGAGAGGGCCAGCGCTCCGTCCGCGGCCTCGAGGCGCCCGCGCGGCTCCCGGGGCGTGGGCCCCCGGACGGACGTCGTGGCGACGATGGCGAAGGGCTCCGCGCGCACCGGCGCATCGCGCCAGGCCGCCTGCGCGGCTGCCAGGAGCGGCGCGAGACGCGGCGCTGCGAGCTCGCGCAGGCGCGCATGGACCTCGGCGGGCACGTCGGCGCGAACGCTGTACTGAAGCAAGCGCAGGCCGGCGGTCGGCGCGGGGAGGCGCTCGGCGAGGCCGACCTCCACGACGCGTGGGCACGGCCCGACGGAACCGGTCTCGCCCGGCGAGAGCCGCTCTGCGAACACCTCGCCGCTCCGCACGCAGACCAGGAGCCGCCGCTCGAGGCTCCCCCGTGAAAGCCCGGCCACCCGTTCGCGCCCGAGCTCCACGAGCCGGCGATCGGTCAGCGTGGCCGGGACCCGCTCCGGCGTTTCGTCGTCGAGCCAGGTGCGCCGGCCCTCGCGGAGCGCGAGCGCCAGGCGACCCATCCCATCGAGGACCCGGGCCCAGGCGCCGAGGTCTTCGCGCACCGCGGCCGCCCGAAGCCGGCCGAGGGCCCGCGCCAGAGCCCAGGGGGGCGGCGTGGGAGCCGCCGCGAGGAGCCGCTCGGTCGCCTCTTCGAGACCGGCGTCGGCAGCGCGCTGGGCGCCGAGCCGCACCGCCGTCGTGAGCAGCTCGTCGAGGGCGTCCGCGAGCTCGCCACGGTCCCCTGCCGGGGCGCCGGGGGCGGGCCCCGGGACGACGGAGACACGCCCGGAGCGCGCGGCCGTTCCGGGCGCATCCTCGCCGCTGGCGAGCCAGGCCAGCGCCGCCTCGACGTGGGGCCCTTCCTGCGCCCCATCGGAGGCCACGGCGCGAAGGCCGCCATCCCCCGCGAAGGCGAGGACCACGAGCTCGCTCCGGCCCGCGACCTCGACCTCCACGCTCACGCGCCGCACCGCCGCGCGCGGGCCGGCAGCGGAGCCGTCGCGCGTGGCTCCGGCGAGGCCCGCGAGCCGCGCTTCGGCCGCCGCGCGCCAGCCGAGCTCCCCCGGGGCGCTCATGACGAGGCCCCGGAGCGGGAGGCGCGACGGGACGCCCCCGGAGCGGGCGTGAGGTCCCCGGCCAGCCGCGGCCGTTCCCGGCGCCGCTCCAGCTCGAAGCGGAGCGCCGGCGGCGCCCGGCGAAGGTCGAGGTCGAGGGCTTCGGCGAAGAGTCCCGCCGCGACCTCCGCGCGCCCTGCGTCCTCGAGCTCTTCGGCGCGACGGAGAAAGGCCCGGGCGACGAAAGGCATCACCGTCGACGAGGTCTCGACGCCGCGCCGGTCGATGGCGAGAGCGCGGCGGAAAGCGGCGAGGGCCTGGCCATGGCGGCCCCGGCGCGCGTGCGCGAGCCCCACGGCGAGGGGAGGACCGGCCCACCCGGGCCGGAGCTCGCCGGCGCGCTCGAAGGCCGCCAGCCCCCGGCGCCGCAGGCCCAGGAGCAGGTAGAGCCAGCCGAAAGCGTAAAGGCGGCGCGCCCGGAAGCGCGCGAAGGGGCTGGCGCGCGCCGCGGTCTCCGTCATGCGCTCGAGCGCGGGGAGCGGGGGCGTATCCGGCAGCTCTTCGCCGCGCAGCTCGAGGCGTGCCTCGATGGCGCGTCGCGCATCCTCGACGGCGCCGCGAAGCGAGGCCGTGGCGCCGCCTTCGAGCACGGCACCGAGCGGGGCCATGACCCGTCCGTCCCCGATGCGGCCAAGGGCCTCGACGGCGTGAAAAACGACCCCTTCGTCCGGATGATCGAGCCGGTCGCGGAGACGCTCGACGTCGGCGTCTCCGCCGAGCTCCTCCAGGGACTCCATGGCCGCCACGAGCACGTCGGCCTCGTCGCGATCGAGGAGCGAACGGACGTAGTCCTGGCCGGCGACGACGCCATGGGCGCCGAGGGCGCCGGCGAGCGTCGCCCGCTCCGCGTCGATGACGCTGCGGGCATAGCGACGGCGGAGAGCCGGGACCACGCGCGGGTCCCGGACATTGGCGAGCGCGCGCGCCGCGTCGATGACGGCCCCCGGGACGTCGCTCTCCAGCACGCGCACGAGCGCTGGGACGAGGCGAGGATCGCCGGCGTAGCGGAGCTGCGCCAGGACCTCGCGACGCGTCTCCTCCGTGTC
>JBCCAW010000505.1:0-4456 GCA_039814655.1 Myxococcota bacterium
ACCCGCGGGAGATGCTCGAGATGGGCATGGACCTCGAGGGGGACCTCGGCGTCGACAGCATCAAGCGCGTGGAGATTCTCGCCGCCATGCGTGAGCAAGCTTCTGAGCTACCGGAGGTCGATCCGGCGGAGCTCGGCAAGCTGCGAACGCTTCAGGAGATCGTGGACCGGATGGGCGCCGAGCTCGGTGACGCGCCGGCGACCCCGGCGGCCGCACCCTCCGCGTCCGCACCCTCCGCGGCCGGTCTCAGCCTTGGGGCGCTCTCGGAGCTGATGCTCGTGGTGGTGGCGGAGAAGACCGGCTACCCGCGGGAGATGCTCGAGATGGGCATGGACCTCGAGGGGGACCTCGGCGTCGACAGCATCAAGCGCGTGGAGATTCTCGCCGCCATGCGCGAGCAGGCGCCCTCGCTTCCGGAGGTCGACCCCGCAGAGCTCGGCAAGCTCCGGACGCTTCAGGAAATCGTCGACCGCATGGGCGCGGAGCTCGGCGGCGGCGGGGCGGAGGGCACCCCCGCGGGCCCTCGCTGAGCGCGGCTGCGCCGGGGTTCGCCCCCGCTGCCGTCGCGCCGCACCGATACGTTCTCCGTCTGGCCTCCGCGCCGAAGACGGGTTTCGCACTTCCGGGACTCCTCGAGGCGCAGCGCGTGGCCGTGACCGCGGGCGCGAGCGGGGCCGCGCTCCGTCCGCTCGCTGAGGCGCTGGTCGCAGCGCTCGTGAGCCGCGGCGTGCGCGCCGAGGTGTCGACGCCGGCGGAAGCCCACGACGGCGTGGTCTTCCTCGGCGGCCTCGCCGAGGTTGGGGACCGCGAAGCGGCGCTCCAGGTGCAGCGTGAAGCCTTCGGCGCCGCGCGCGCCGTCGCGCCGCGACTCGCTGCCTCCGGTGGCTGCTTCGTGACGGTGCAGGACACCGGCGGCGCCTTTGGTCTCCGCGGTCACGATGGCCTCGCGGGCCCCCGCGCGTGGCTCGGAGGCCTGCCGGGCCTGGCCAAGACCGCCGCGCAGGAATGGCCGAAGGCCGGACTCCGCGCCCTCGACCTCCGCCGCGCAGGGCGCGGCGCCGAAGCCCTCGCTCAGCTCCTGGCCGACGAGCTCCTCGCCGGCGGTACGCCGGCCTTGCCCGGCGCATCAGGCGGCGGCGTCGAGGTGGCCCTCGGCGCCGGGGACCCGTCCGAACGTTCGACGCTCCTGAGCGTGCCCGTGGTCGCTGAGCCGAGGACGCCACGCGTGCACGCCGGCTCGGTGCTCGTCGCCAGCGGCGGCGCCCGCGGGGTCACCGCGCACACGCTCGTCGCGCTCGCCCGGGCGACGGGCTGCAGGCTCGCGCTCCTTGGACGGAGCGCGCTCGTGGACGAGCCGGCGAGCTGCGCCGGCGCCCGCACGGACGCCGAGCTCAAGGGCGCGCTCCTGAAGGACGCCAAGGCCACGGGCCAGAAGCTCACACCCAAGGACCTTGGCCGGCGCACGCGTCAAATCCTCGCGAGCCGCGAGATCCGTCAGACCCTCGAAGCCATCGCGGCGGCCGGCGGAACCGCGCGCTACCTCGTCGCCGACGTGCAGGACCGGGAGGCCGTGAACGCTGCGCTCACGGAGGTCCGCCGAGCCCTCGGGCCGGTCACCGGCGTGATCCACGGCGCCGGCGTGCTCGCGGACAAGCTCATCGCCGAAAAGTCGCCGGAGGACTTCGACTGGGTGCTGAGCGTGAAGGCCGGCGGACTGGCCGTGCTCCTCGACGCCACGGCCGGGGATCCGCTGGAGCTGCTCGTCGCTTTCTCGTCCGTTGCGGGCCGCTGCGGCAACCGTGGCCAGGTCGACTACGCCATGGCCAACGAGACCCTCAACAAGGTGCTCCAGGCGCGCTCCGTCGCGAGCGAGGGCGCGCTCACGTGCCGGAGCCTGGGGTGGGGGCCCTGGGAGGGCGGCATGGTCACGCCGGCGCTCCGGGCGCACTTCGAACGCCTCGGCGTCCCGCTCATCGGCCTCGACGCCGGCGCCCAGATGCTCGTCGACGAAATCGCCGACGCGAGCGACGCCATCGAGCTCGTGCTCGGGGGCGAGCCGAAACCCGAGCCCCTCGCCGGCGAGACCGACGAGACCGCCGGAGAGCGCTACGCGGTACACGTCGACGCGCGGCGCTTTCCCGCGCTCCTCGACCACCGCGTCGGAGGGCAGGCGGTGATGCCTGTCGCCTTCGTGCTCGAGCTCCTCCTCCGCGCCGCGGAGGCGAGCGCGCCCGGCCGGAGCTGCGTGGCGCTCGAAGACGTGAAGGTGCTCAAGGGCATCGTGCTTCCCGCGGCGGAAGGCGCTGGGGATCGCTTCGCCGTGGTCGTGACGGGCGACGGTGACGTCCGGGCCCTCACCCTCGAGGACGCGGCGGGGCGCCCGCGCTACCGCGCCACCGCGCGCCTCGGCGAAGCGCTCGGTCCGGCGCGCGAGGCGGCGCCGGCGCCCGAGGGGCTCGCGGCCTTCGAGGGCGTCGTCTACGACGGCGTCCGGCTCTTTCACGGACCGGCCTTCCAGGTGATCGGCGCCGGTCTTCGCCACGGGGACGCCGGCATGGTCGTGCCCGTGTCCGGCCTCGGCGCCATGGGGTGGGACCCCGCGCCCGGGGCGCACGGCGCCTTCGTCACGGATCCGGCACTCGTCGATGGAGGGCTGCAGCTGGCGCTGCTCGCGACGGCGCTGCCTCACCCGGGAGCCTCGGCGCTGCCCACGGCGCTCGGCCGCTTTGCCCGCCATGGCACGGGGCCGGCTCCCGGGACGCTGGAGGCGCGCGTTCACCTGCGCTCGCGAAGCCTGCTGAAGACCGTGTGCGACGTGGACTTCGTCGACCAAGACGGCCGGGTTTTTGCGTCTCTCGAGGGCGTGGAGACGCACCTCCGCCCAAACGCGACCGCGTCCGCCGCGGCGCCGCGCGAAGGCTGAGCCCATGCGCTTCGAGCCCATCGCCATCGTCGGTCGAGCCTGCCGCGTGCCCGGCGCGGACACGCCGGAGGCGCTCTTCGCGCTGGCGCGCGCCGGACGCGTGACCCTGACCGATGCGCCGGCGGGTCGCTGGCGCGCGCCGGACGCCGACGTGCTCGTGGCGCCGGACGCGCCGCCGGCCGCGCGCCTCGACCGCGCTTGGACCAAACGCGGCGGCTACGTGGAGTCGCCGCTCGGCGGCGACGCGCGCCTCGACCCGCTCGTGCACCTCTTGCTCGCGACCGGGCGCGAGGCCCTTCACGACGCGGGGGACGCCGATGGGACGCGCACCGGCGCTGTGGTGGGCAACCTCTCGCTGCCGAGCTCGGGCCTCAGCGCCTTCGCCGAGCACCGGTGGCTCGGCTCCCTCGCCAGCGAGGTCATGGAGGACCCGCGCGACGTCCCCGTCGACGCGCGCAACGCCTTCATGAGCGGTCTGCCGGCGCATCTCATGGCGAGGGGCCTCGGCCTCGGCCTCGGCGCCTATGCGCTCGACGCGGCCTGCGCGTCCTCCCTCTACGCCATCGAGCATGCCTGCCGCGCGCTTCAGGAGCGCCGCGCCGACCGCATGGTGGCCGGGGCCGTGAACCGCGCGGACGACCTCTTCATCCACGTCGGCTTCGCGGCGCTCGGGGCCCTCTCGAAGAGCGGCCAGAGCCGGCCCTTTCACGCCGATGCCGATGGGCTCGTTCCCGGCGAAGGTTGCGCCCTCGTGGTGCTCGAGCGCCTCGACGACGCGCTCCGCGCCGGCCGGACCGTTCACGGCGTCATTCGCGGCGTCGGTCTCTGCAATGACGGCCGCGGCCAGGGGCTGCTCGCGCCCAGCGAGACGGGCCAGGCCCGGAGCATGCGCGAGGCCTTCGCCATGAGCGGGCTTCGCCCGGACGCGGTCCCCTACGTGGAGTGCCACGCGACGGGAACGCCGGTGGGCGACGGCGTCGAACTCGCGAGCACGGGCGCCGTCTACGCGACGGGAGCGCGCGTTGGCTCGCTGAAGGCGAATCTCGGTCACCTGATCACGGCCGCCGGAGCTGCCGGTCTGATCCGGGTGCTCGAATGCCTGCGGGAAGGAGTCGTCACGCCGACGCCGAGCCTCGATCGCCCGAGCGAGGCGCTCCGTGCCTCCAAGTTCGAAGCGCTCCGCGAGCCGGCGCCCTGGACCGGGCCGCGGCGCGCCGGCGTGAGCGCCTTTGGCTTCGGGGGCAACGACGCGCATCTGCTCGTCGAGACGCTGGACGAGACGCAGCGGGCGATGGGTGGTGCGCGCGTGGCCGTGCCGGCGGCGGCGCCGGAGGAAGTGGTCGTGGTCGCCCTCGGCGCGCGGGTCGGCGCCGGCCGCTCGCGCGCGGACCTCGAAGCGGTTCTCTTCGACGGCGTACCCCTCGACCCGCGGGCCGGGCGCACGGCCCGTCCCCGAGGGGAGCGACGCGTCCCGCCCCCGGGCCATGCCAAGGCGAGCGGGCAGCAGATTATTGTATTTTGAGCGGCGCAAGA
>JBCCAW010000534.1:0-4199 GCA_039814655.1 Myxococcota bacterium
CCCACGCGGCGGCCCCGGGGGGGGCCCCCCCCGCGGTGGGCGGTGGCCGGGCCGCTCACGCACCCGGCGCCGCGCGCCGCGAGCACGAAGCGAAGGTCATCCCACTCCATCGGAGCCCTACGCGGCCACGGGCCCTTCGGCCGCGCGCCGGGCCAGCCCCGCCCCCAGGCCAATGAAGACGAACTGGACCAGGAGGCGAACCACGGCCGCCGGGAAGCTGCCGACGAAGTGCTCGTCGCGGAAGAGATCCCACACGTGGATCGGGAGGAACGCCACCATCAGCGCCGTGAAGGCCACGAAGCCCCAGCGACGCCACGCCGGTCGAAAGAGCAGCACCGCGGTGGCGGCCTCGGCCACGACGGAGACGACGTTCGCCAGCCCGAGCGGAATGGGCGCGGGCACCATGGGCGCGTAGTAATCCGGCGCCAGCACGTGCCCGAGGGCGCCGACGGCCATGATCGCCCCGAAGAAGTAGGCAAGGAGGGTAGGGAGCTTCACGAGGGACTCCAGCGCTGCGCGTCGCCCCGAGCATAGCGTGCCGAGTGGCGTGGCCTCGATGCGCGGCGCGCTCGCAGCGTTGCTCCGGGGGCACCGAAGCGCTTAGCGTCCGCGTTCATGGCTAACGAGACCGCCGCGGCGAAGGGTTCCTTCGGCGCGCAGCTCCGCTCTCTCGGCGGGATCTACTGGATCGCCAACTGGATGGAGCTCGTCGAGCGCTTCGCATACTACGGCGTCCGCGTCGTACTGCCGGTCTTCATGGTCCTGCCGCTCACCGAGGGCGGGCCCGAGCTGACGCACGTGCAGAAGGGCACCATCTACGCCATCTGGGCGCTGGTGCAGAGCTTCGTGCCGGTCTTCAGCGGCACCTCCGCCGACCGCTACGGCTACAAGCTGAGCATCGCCATCAGCACGGTGCTGAAGATCATCGGCTACCTGCTCATGGGCTACGCCCTCGCCATCTCGACGTCGCTGGCCGGCGGCTCGCTGGTGGAGGCGCGCGCGGCGGGAACGGACTTCACCTACGAGATCTTCTTCGCCGGCGCGATGTTTCTCGCCCTGGGCACGGCCATCTTCAAGCCCGGCGTGCAGGGGCTCATCGCGCAGCAGCTCCCGGACAGCGCCGCGGGCCTCGGCTGGGGCCTCTTCTACCAGATGGTGAACATCGGCGGCTTCATCGGTCCGCTGGTGGCGGGCTACCTCCGCGTGCTCGAGTGGGAGTACGTCTTCCTCGTTTGCGCCGCGGGCATCTCCCTCAACTTCGTCCCGCTCTTCTTCTTCAAGGAGCCAGTGAAGGAGGGCGTCGCCGACGAGCGCAGCCCCGGGGCTCTTCTCGTCGATGCGCTCCGCGGCCTGCTCGAGCCGCGGCTCTTCTTCTTCACCATGGCCTTCGCGGGCTTTTGGCTGATGTTCTATCAGCTCTTCGATATTCTCCCGAACTTCATCGATGATTGGGTCGACTCCCGCGGGCCGGCGAACGCGCTGATGGGCCTCGTGGGGAGCGACGCCGTGCCCACGGTCAACGAAGGCAATCTGACCCAGGAGTGGATTCTCAACTTCAACGCCTTCCTCATCAGCCTCTTCGCCTTTGCCGTCGGCTACTGGACCGGGAAGGTGCGCTCGCTCGTGGCCATCGTGCTCGGGATCGCCGTCAGCGCCGTCGGCATCTACCTGCTCGGCGTGAGCATGACGGGCTGGATGACCCTCGGCGCCATCGGCATCTTTAGCGTGGGTGAGATGATGGCGAGTCCCACCAAGATGCGGTACCTGAGCGCCATCGCGCCGCCCGGTCGCAAGGGCCAGTACATGGGCTACGTGAACATGACCGTGGGCATCGGCTGGTCCATCGGCAGCATCGTCGCCGGGAGCTGGTACGAAGAGAACGGCGACAAGATCAACCTCGCCCGCCGCTACCTCACCGACGAGCTCGGCCTAAGCGGTGCCGCCGACCTCCCGCGGGGCGAGGTGCTCGAGGCGTTCTACGCCGCCGCCGAGGTCGATGCCTGGGGCGCCCGGGACCTGCTCTGGAACACCTACGAGCCGAACGGCATGTGGCTGCTCTTCACGGCCATCGGCGTCGCGTCCATGCTGCTGCTCGTCGGCTACGACCGACTGCTCGAGAAGGCCAAGCTCGACCCGAGCCACTCCTTCAACACGCAAGGGCGCCGCTGGGTTCAGGTGGCGCTCGTGCCCATCATCGCCGCCTTTGCCTACGCGACCGTGACGGGCTTCAGCGTGGCGCTGCTCATCCTGCTGAGCCTGATGGTGCTGCTGCTCGTCGCGTCCTTTGTCTTCCCCGAAGAAGAAGCGGCCACGGTCGACTCGGCCCCCACGGCCTTCTAGGCTAAAGAACTTACGCCGGGTCGTGGGCGTACCAGTAGGCGCAGTAGTCGAGCACGGACCCAGGCTGGAAGCTCTCATACGTGAAGTCGAAGGACTCTTCGAACGCCATGGTGTCGAGAAGGTGGTGCCGGTACTGCGGCACCTCCACGAAGGCGTCACCGAAGATCCCCGAAGAGCCCGCCAGCGGGAGCGCAAAGGGACCGCGCCGGTAGTAGAAGGCGCCGCCGAAGTAGTCCTCCATGCCCGTTCCGAGCACCTCCACCCCGTCGGCGAAGACTTCGTGGTCTCCTTCGAGGGCCCACAGACCGTCCCAATAGGATTCGAGGTGGCTCCGCAGCGTGAGCGTTTGGCCCGCATAATGGCCGCGCTGACCCTCGACCTGAAGCAAGGAGGCGTTCGCCCCAAAGGCCGGCGACTCCGGACGGCCGCAGAGGATCCGCAGCTGACCGACGTCGAGCGGTGGGGGGTTCGCCGTGTGCGCGACGCGCACCGTGAGCTCGGCGGGCGCCTCGCCCTCGTTCGAGATGCGGAGCTCCGCATCGCGACGCACGGGCACCGGGTAGCGAAAGGTGACCGCGTCGCCGGCGTAGGAGCTCAAGGCGGACTGGTAGGGCAGGGTGGGGGCCGCCGCGAAGGTCCACCGAAGGAGCGCGTCGTCGACGACCGCCACGTCATCCACGACCAGCTCCACGCGCAGGTCGTCGAGAGAGCGCGCCTCGAAGCGCAGCTCCCGGAGCGTGGTGGGCGACGCGATGGCCACGGTGCCCGTCGAACCCACATCCAGCGTGAGCGTCTCTTCCACGGTCGGCCCGGAGAGCGGCTCACGCCCCGCATCGATCCAGAGCTCCGTCGCGGCGCTCAGCGCGGCTTCGTCCGACGCCGACGGCACGCCGTCGAACGCGGGGACTCGCGTGCCCGGCGGCAGCTCCCGCCAGTCGATCTGGTAGTAGAAGAACGTATCCACGCCAGGAATGGGCGTGTCGATCCAGGCGGTCACGGATTCCTGGAACGCCATCGGCACGATGACCATGAAGCCGTTGCTCGCCGTGTCGCGACCGGCCACCCACGGACGAGGAAACCCCCGAAGCTCGCCTCGGGTGAGCTCCTCGAGGGTCATCCCAGCCTCTCCGCCGAGAACCTCCACGCCGTCGATGGCGAGATGGAGCCTGACGCGGTCCATGACCGTGTAGTCCTGGTCCCGAGGCTGACGGCCCGTGAACCACACGCGCGTAATCACGCCCGGACCGTCCTCGTCGAGGAGAACGATGCGCTCGTCGGTTTCGCGCACGAAGTTGTTGTGGTCGTCGTTCCCGACGCCCGATGCCGCCTCCTGAGTGCGCGACGACGCGAGCCGCATGCGACCCGGAAGCGCCCGCGCCGGCAGGAGCGGGTCGCCGAGCAGAACCCACGGGTCGAAGTCGCAATCCCCGGTGCACTCCTCCAACGCTCTCGCGTCCGAGCCTTCGTCACCACAAGCCGTGAGGAGAACTGCGACGAGGAGAAGCGTCAGGCTCTTCATGTTCCGAAGTTTGCATGGCCTCGCCGCCCTCGCCATTTCCCCCGGCGGGCCTAGTACCCCCACCCCGAAGTCCGCTCGGGGTTTCAGCGGCCCTCCACCCGCAGGCTGCGCGCCGACCTCCTCGAATGGGCTCTGGCCCGTCCTTCGTCGCCGCGGCACCCACCCCGCAAGCGTATCTTCCACAGAAACCGGAGCGGACTTCGGGGTTGGGGTACTAGCCTCTCGGTCAGCGCCTAGGGTGCCGCGGCCCGATAGAAATAGTAGTTATCGAACCAGATGTCCGTGCGGCCGAGCCCCGGGAGCCGGGCGCCCATCGCGTGCTGCGCCATCACTTCTCGCG
>JBCCAW010000766.1:0-2272 GCA_039814655.1 Myxococcota bacterium
CACTTTGACGGACTCCGGAATCGGCATGGTCGCTTCACCAGTCGCCAGCGCCAGAGCGACGGTGCCCGAGTCGGCCCCGAAAGCGACGCCCTTGGACATGCGCGTGTGCGAGTCGCCGCCGACGATCACGGCCCGGTCGTCGACGGTGAGGTCGTTCAGCACCTTGTGGATCACGTCGGTCATCGGCGCGTAGTCGCCCTCCGGGTCCCGCGCGGTGATGAGGCCGAAGTCGTTCATGAAGCGCATGAGCTTCGGGATGTTCTGCCGCGCCTTCAGGTCCCAGACCGACGCCGTGTGGCAGCCGGACTGGTAGGCGCCGGTCACCGTCGGCGAGATGACCGTCGCGGCCATCATCTCGAGCTCCTGCGCGGTCATGAGCCCCGTCGTGTCCTGGGACCCGACGATGTCGACCTTTACGCGCACGTCCGAGCCGGCGTGCAGCACCGTGCCCGGCGCCGTACCGACGGCGTTCCGGTTGAAGATCTTCTCCACGGCCGTGAGCCCGCGGCCGGCGTGGCTGACCTCCTTCGCGGGCGCGTACACCGGCGGCACGTCGATGCCGAGAATGCCCGCGGCCACGGTCTGGAGCTTCTTGCCGAAGACCACGGCGTAGGAGCCCTGGGCGCGAATGAACTCGAGCTTCTGCGGCGTGAGCGCCGCGGCGATGTCCACGAGCTCGGTCTCGCCGCTCGCGTCGTAGAGCTTCTTGGTCTTCGTGTTGATGCGGAGCACGGTCCCCGTGTCCACGGAGAAGAGCTGCTCGAGCACCGGCTCGCCGTCCTCGTCCAGCACCGCGTTGCCCTCCGCGTCGACCTTCTTGACCCAGTTGCCGAGGTCGATGCCGATGCCGCCGGTCACGCCGACGGTCGTGAGAAAGATGGGCGAGATCCCGTTCGTCCCGCCCACGATGGGCGCGACGTTGATGAAGGGCACGTAGGGGCTCGAGGGGATGCCGGTCCAGAGCGCCACGTTGTTCACGCCGGACATGCGCGAGGAGCCCACGCCCATGGTGCCCTTGTCGGCCACGAGCATGACGCGCTTGTCCGGGTGCTTCGCCTTGAGCTCCCGGAGCACGGCCTGCTTCTCCTCGTCGTGCTCGAAGAGGCACTGGCCGTGCAGCTCCCGGTCCGAGCGCGAATGCGCGTCGCTGCCCGGCGAGAGCAGGTCCGTGGAGACGTCGCCGATGGCGGTCACGTAGGTCACCACGTCGATGACCTCGTCCACGGGCGGCAGCTGCGTGAAGAACTCCGCCTGGGCGTAGCTCCGGAGGATGTCCGTGGCGATGGCGTGGCCGGCCTCGTGCGCCGCCGCGAGCCGGTCCGTGTCCGCCTCGTAGAGGAAGACCTGCGTCTCGAGCGTGGCCGCCGCCGGCAGCGCCAAGGCCGCGTCGTCGCCGAGCGCGAGGTCGAGGAGCACCTCGACGGAGGCGCCGCCCTTCATGTGCGAGAGCAGCTCGAAGGCCCGCGCCCCATCGATCTCCGGCACGGAGGTTTCGCCGGTGAGAATCGCCTTCAGAAAACGCGCTTTGACGCCCGCGGCGCTCGTCGTCCCGGGCAGCGTGTTGAAGATGAGGTGCCGGAGCGAGTCCTCGCGGTGCGGGTGCGCCGGGTCCTCGATCTGCGCGATCAGGACCTCCACCATCTCCGCGTCTTCGATGGGCTTGGCATGAAGGCCATGCGCTTCGCGCTTGGCGATTTCTTCGAGGTACTTGGCGTAGAGGCTCATCGTTTTTCTCGCGTGCCGGCCCCGGCGGTGAGCCCGGGCGTTGCCTACCGAACGGCGTCTTCGTCCTACCCCCACTGGGGGACGGCTTCAACGGGCAAGAGCGTAGGCGCAACGGTGAGTTGCGGGGCTTGACCCGAAGATGCGTCGACGCACCGTGGCGCCATGTTGAACTGCATCGCCTGCGGGCCGCCCGTGCCGCCTCCCGCCACGCGGGGGCGTGCGTTGCGCGCGTCCTTCGAAGACCATCCGCACTACCCGGCGCAGACGCTTCTCCTGCGCTCGCACGACGGGTTCCGGGGCGTCAGCCAGGAGCTCATCGAGCGCGCTCGCGAGCGCGAGGACGGCTGGCGAGCGCACGTCGAGCTCGTCTTCCGGCTCTGGCACCGCGGCATGGCGGGCCACGAAGCCTATGAGGAGCACAAGCTCTACCCGTACCTCGCCCGACGCTTCCGCGTGAGCTTGGCAGCGCTCGCGGGTGAGCACGCCGCGCTTCACGGCCTGAGGGACGCGGTTCTCGACGCGCTCGAGGTGGCGCACGGTTTCGATA
>JBCCAW010000635.1:0-3296 GCA_039814655.1 Myxococcota bacterium
AACCCCGAACCGAAATCCTCGCCGATACGCTCGCGATTTCTGTCTCGGACATCTAGAAGCCGAGTCCGCCGATGGGGTCGACGTCCGCGGAGGGGCCGCTGCGCATCATGGTCGCCATGGAGGCGCCGCTGCGCGGACGCCGCACGCGGGTCGCTCCCACGGCCTCCTCGGCCTCGGCGGCGGCGGCGGCGGCGGAGGCGGCCGGGGCCTCGTTGCGTCGCCGCGCGTCCTCGGCGGAGACCGTTTGCCGTGCGTCGCGCTCCGCGGCGCGGCGCGCTTCCTCGGCCTCACGCTCTTGCTGCAGGGCCTGCTGCCGTGCCAGCTCGGCTTCCTCCGCCTGGGACGCCACCTTCGGCTGCACGTAGCCGAAAAACACGGCCGCGCCGATGCCCGCGGCCAGGAGCAGGAGCAGCGGCATGACCGCCGGATGGACGCGCTTCTTGGCGTTCTTCTCGATGGAGGTGAGCTGATCCTGATGCGCGGCGAGTCGCACCTGCTCCTCGCTCCGCGCTTCGAGATCCTTCTCCTGGCGGATCTGCGCCGCCATGGATTCGCGCTCACGCTGCGCCGCGGCGGCTTCCTCCGCGCGTTCCGCCTCCTTCGCCGCACGCGCCTCCTCGAGGGCCCGAAGCTCGGCTTCCTCCGCGGCGAAACGGGCTTCCTGTTCGGCGCGGGCCTCGGCGGCCTCGGCTTCGCTTTGGCGCGCGGCGAGGAGGGACTCGCGCTCGATGCGACTCTTCTCGAGCTTCATGAGCTCGTTGAGGTCGTCGATGGCGGAGGGGCGGGGAGCTTGCTCGGTCATGGCGTGGGGGGCCGGCTGGGCGGCGAGCGTTCAAGCTACCGCATCCGGGCCGAGCTGGCAGCCCGTGTCCGCGCGAGCGCTGCGACAGCTCATGCGCGTGACGGCGGCGGCGGCCCTTCGTGGAGCCCCGTCACGTCGACGAAGGGGACCCTGCCCGGGGCGCCGTCGGCGAAGCGGTGCGCGCGTACCGTGCCCGGCGCGAGCGCCAGCAGCGTCGCGCTGACGGTCCCGTACACGGGCGTCTCGATGCAGAGCGCCTGGAGCCGCCGGGCGAGGGCCCGGTCGACACGCGCGCCGGGTGGAGGCTCCGGGACCTCCTCGAGCGGCGGAAGCTCCGCGTCCGCCAGGAGGCTCTCGAGGCGCGTCAGCAGCCCGCTCAGGGGCGCCTCGCAGGTGGCCGCGAGGGCGCCCCGCGCCAAGCGCTCGGCTCTCCTCGCTTTGGGAAAATGCGGGGACCCGAGCCGGTCGTTGGTGAGCACGTGCACCCCCGGCGGAAGCGCCTGACGCTCGACGCGCTCCCCCGGGCGCGCGTAGGCGACGTGCAGACTCCGCCCGTCGCCGTAGAGGAGGTTGAAGCCGGCCAGGGACCGGGTGTCGAGCGTGTCGAGAAGCGCGTGGACTCCGTCCACGCTCCCCCGCCGGAGCGCCTCCAGCGTGACGTCGCCGCGGGACCGAAGCGCCTCCTGCGGCTTGGCCGCCCATTCGCGCTGGTTGGTCAGCCCAACGAAGAAGCCGGAAGAACACACCCCGAGCCAGGTCCCGCCCTTCTCCGCATCGCGCCCGGCGACCACCCGCGGCACCTCGTGAAGCACCTCCGGAGGGAGCGACGCCCTCGCATGAAACTCGTCCCGGTTTGCCGCCACCACCAGAGGCGCTGCCGGATGGACGGCGTGAAAGGCGACCAGCGTACACACGGTCCCCAGTGCATCCGGCAAAGAGGCGCCGCGTCAACGGGGGACCGGTGGACGGGGGTTGGAACTGGGTGGCGGACACGGACACGGACACGGACTCGGACTCGGACTCGGTCACGGTCACGGAAACGGAAGCGGAAGCGGAAGCGGAAACGGAAACGGAAACGGAAACGGAAACGGAAGCGGAAACGGAAGCGGAAACGGACACCTCGTGAACGCGCCGCCTCGCCGCCTCGCCGCCGCCGGTGCATGCTCGCCGGCGTGAACTTCCCGGCCCCCGACGTCGCGTCCCCGCCGCTTCCCGAGCGCCGCCCTGCCGCGGCGCTTCGTGGCAAGCAGCGGCGGCATCTTCGTGCCCTCGCGCACGGTCTGAGCCCCCTGGTGCGCATCGGACACGAGGGCGTGAGCGCGGGGGTGCTCGAGGCCACGCGCGCCGCGCTCGAGACGCACGAGCTGGTCAAGGTGAAACTGCTCGACGGCGCGCCCGTGGGCCGCGACGACGCCGGCGAGGAGCTCGCGGCAGGCTGCGGGGCGCACCTGGCCGGCACGGTCGGGCGCGTGCTCATTCTCTACCGCCGCCACCCCGAGCGTCCGCGCATCACGCTGCCCCGATGAGCGGCGGCGTCCCGGTGGGGACCGGGTGGCGATGAAGACCGGGTGGCGATGAGGACCGGGTGGCGATGAGGCTCGGGGACGCCGCGCGGGCGTGGGCGCAGGACGCCGCGCGCGCCGCCACGCCGGACGCGCCCGTCCTCGTGCTCACCGGGGCGGGCATCAGCGCCGCGTCGGGCATTCCGACCTTTCGCGGACCGGAAGGCTACTGGCGCGTGGGAAGCCGGAACTACCGGCCCGAGGAGCTCGCGACGCGCGCCGCCTTCGAGGCCATGCCGGACGAAGTGTGGAGCTGGTACCTCTACCGCCGGGGCGTGTGCCGCCGCGCTGCGCCGAACGAAGCGCATCACGCGCTCGCCGCTCTCGAGGAGCGCCTGGGGACGCGCTTTCG
Organism: Myxococcota bacterium; assembly: GCA_039814655.1. GTDB lineage: Bacteria > Myxococcota_A > Polyangia > Polyangiales > Houyiibacteriaceae > CALCTH01. Next base: position 2,717 of record JBCCAW010000635.1, read on the forward strand.
CCTGGTGACGCAGAACGTCGACGGCCTCCACGCACGCGCGGGCCACGACCCCGCGCGGCTCTATGCCATTCACGGGAGCATCGACCTCATGCGGCCCGTGGGCGGCGGTGCGGTGGTCCCGATCCCCGAGGCCGTTCCCATCGACTGGCCAAAGACCCGGGCGCTGGGTCCGGCCGAGCGCGCGCTCCTCGTGCACGAGGGCGAGCGGACCCGGCCGCACGTGCTCTGGTTCGACGAAAGCTACGACGAGGCACACTTCCGCTTCGAGAGCACGCTCCGCGCCGCGGCCGCGGCCTGCCTCGTGATGGTCGTGGGCACCAGCGGCGCGACCACGCTTCCGCTGCACGTAGGACGCCTCGCCGCGCAGCGAGGGACGCCGCTGCTCGTCGTGAACCCGGAGCCGAACCCCTTCGTCGCCATGCTCGAGGCCGGCGCTCCGGGCGCCTTCGTCCAGGGCACGGCGACGGAGGCCGTGCCCGCGCTCTGCACCCTTCTCGGCGGGGGCTAGAACGGCCGCCCGACCTGCGACACGCGGGTCAGGTGCGCGCCGGCGCCCCTTTAGCGAGAGCCGAAAACTCCG
>JBCCAW010000149.1:0-11142 GCA_039814655.1 Myxococcota bacterium
CGGCAGGCCACCAATGACGCCGCGCCGCTGCCCTACCGCTATGCGCTCGTGCGGCGCGGGGCCGCGCGCTTCTATCGCGTGCCGACGGCGGTCGAGAAGAGCGCACTGGCCGCGCACCTGGCGGACCCGACCGCAAGCCCCTTGCCCGAGGTCGTGCACGAAGTACTCGACGGGGACTACTTCGTCGCGCTCGACACGCGCGCGGAGGCCAAGCCCGAGGCCGGCTGGGTGCGGACGCTCAAGGGCCGGGTGCTGGGCATAGACGACGTGACCGTGCAGGAGACGCCGCGCCTCGTGGGCGCGCGCCCCCGCGACGGCGACGTGGCGCCGCGTGCCTTCGCCTACGGCGCGGACGAGCGACCGCTCTACCGCATCCACGGCACGAACGTGGTCGAGGTCGGGGTGGCCGAAAAGCACGCGCGCCTCGTCGTGGTGGGCGAGCGCGAGATCGACGGGCAGAACTACGTCATCGACGCCGAGGGAAGGGGCCTTCGCCGCGACCACGTGCGCGTCGCCCGCACCATCGCTCGGCCGGAGCGCGTGCCCGCCGGCGTGCGCTGGGTGCACGTGGACCTCGCCGAGCAGACCCTCGTCGCCTACGAAGGCGACGCGCCGCAGCTCATGACCCTCGTGAGCTCGGGCCGCGAGGGTTACGCCACGGTGAAGGGCACCTTCCAGGTCCGCGAGAAGTACCTGACGACGACCATGACCGGCGAGGATCCCGTCGACGGTCCCTACGAAGTCGACCAGGTGCCCTGGACTCTGTTTTTCTGGCAGAGCTACGCGCTCCACGGGGCCTACTGGCACGACGACTTCGGGGAAGTGCGCAGCCACGGCTGCGTGAACATCGCGCCGCACGACGCGCGCTTCCTCTTCGAGTTCACGAGCCCGGACCTGCCGGCGCAGTGGCATGCGCGCCGGCGTACGCGCGGTAGCTGGGTGCACCTGACGCGCTGATTCGTGGGGGTGCGGCGGCTCGGGCGGCCCGCGGCTCCGGTGTCGGCGGAGGGGCTGGAAAACGGGGGTAAGTTCGGTTTGTCGGGTCCGTCCCCGCTGGGGCGCTGAGATTGCTGGGTTTTTCGGCGGGTTAGTTCGGTTTGTCGGGTCCGTCCCCTAATCGGCGCTACTCGGCGGCTTCGGGGGGGCGGGCGGAGCGGACTTGGCGGATCTTCTCTCGGAGGGCGGCTTCGTCGCCGAGCGGGGCGTCGCCGAAGCGGGCCGCGAGGTAGGCCTGCGTGACCTCGGCCGCCGGGGTCGCCGCCGGGTGCCGGCACGCCTCGAGGTGCGCCACGTGCTCCATGGGCGTGCGCCCGGCCGGACGCGCGGCGCCCGCTTTGGCCAGGGCGCGCTCGAGGCGCGCGTAGAGCTGCGTTGCGCGGCCCGCCGGCTTCTTGGCGCCTCGGCCTCGCCGGCGCCAACGCCAGGCCGCGACCAACACCACGAGCCCCAGCGCCAGGAGCGCCAGCACCAGCGTCGGCAACCCCGTGGGGCGCTGCGCCGCCCGCTGAGGCCCCTCGTCGCTGGCCGTCGCCGCGCCTCCGCCGCCCCCCACGAGCCCCTGGCGCTTCATCCACGACCACATGCTGCGAAGCCCGGACACCTGGTCGCGGAGGTCGTAGCCCACGACGCTCTGGTTCCAGCGCACGCGCATCGCGTCCAGAAAGGCCTGGAGCTCCGCGAAGAGACCGCCTGGCGCCGGGCCCGCCGTCGTGAACGCCTGCGGCGTGGGGTCGAGGGTCTGCCAGGCGCCGTCGATCCACGCCTCCACCCAGCTATGCGCGTCGCCCTGGCGCAGCGCGTAGTAGCGCCCGTACTGGTTCCAGGTCCCGCCGACGAAGCCGGTCACGTTCCGCGCCGGCACGTCGAGGGCCCGGAGCATCACGGCCAGGGACGTCGAGAAGTACTCACAGTGACCGGCCTTCGCCTCGAAGAGGAAGACCTCGAGCGGGTCTCGCCCGGCGGTGTCCGGCTGGTCGAGCGTGTAGCGGAGCTCCTCCGAGTCGCGAAGCCAGGTCGTCAGCCGCTCCGCCTTGGTCGCCGCGGAGCCCTCGCCGGCCAGCTGCCGCGCCAGCGCCGCGATGCGCTCCTGACCGGGAGGCAGCGCCGTGTAGCGCTGCGCGTCCTCCGCCGCGAGGAGCTCCGGGATCGGGGCGCCCGGCATGACGTGCGCCGTGTAGCGGAGGCCGAGCCCGCCCATGTCCACGTAGCGCAGGTCGACGCCCCGGCTCAGCGAGAGCCGCCGATAGCGCTCGCGCCCGGCGCTCACGCGCGGCGCCACCTCGATGCCCACGGTACCCGTCGGCAGGAACACGACACTCTCGTCGATGCTGTCGAGCACGACGTCGAGCTCCTCGGTGCCGTTCCCCCGTGGACCGCTCAGGGGGTAGTAGCCCAGCTGATGGTCGAGGGGCCGGGAGCCGCTGCGAGACCGGGTCCAGCGCCCGCCCTCGTAGCGGTCGAAGCTCGTGCCACGAAAGCGGAAGCTCCGCGCCGGGGCCTCGCCGCCCTGGGCCAGCCCCCGCGGCGTCACGCGCAGCACCACCGTCGGGTCGCTCCGGATCACGCCGAAGCCGCCGAGCTCCACGTCGCTCCCAAACCCCGCCACGGAACGCCCGGTGTCGAGGCCAAAGGACAAAAAGCCCATCCCGACGCGGGGGAAGAGCAGGAAGAAGGCCGCCGTCGCCAAGAACAGCGGCATGGCGAGCGCCGCGGTCCCGGCGAGAAAGCGCGGCCCGGCGATATGCGGTGAGCGGAGGAGCTGCCGGGCACGCTCCGAGGGCCCTTCGTAGAGCGAGCGGCCCGGCTCCGCGTGCTGCGCCTCGATCTCGCTCCGAAGATGCGTGAGCGCGAGCATCCACGGCGTCACGAGCACGAAGCCGAGGAACGCGACGCCGTAGTCCACGCCCGTCGTCAGCACCGTCGCGGCAATGAGGTGCAGGAAGGCGAGGGCCTGGATGTGCTGATAGTCCCGCGCGCTTCGCCGGTGAAAGAGCCGGCTGAGCTGCAGGAGCGTCGCGAACTCGAGGCCCAGCCCCAGATAGGCGGCGCCGGAGAGGCCCCGGAGCACCTGAACCGCCAAGACCGAGACGACCGCCGCGTTCAGGATGCGCGTCGCCGAAGGGCGCCCCCAGAAGCGCTCGTCCACGAACCAGCTCGCCACGAAGCCAAGCGTGATCACGATGCGCAACGGGAGCTGCAGGTCGCCACCGAGGGTCACGGCGAAGAGCCCGAGGCCCGCCATGAGGTAGGTGACGGTCTGGTGCAGTCCATCGAAGGTCACTGCGCTGCCCCGCGACGTGCTGCCCCGCGACGTGCTTCCCCGCTGGGTGCTGCGCGACGACGGGCCCGGTGCGCTGCCGGCGCGGGTCATGCGGCCACCTGGGCCAGGCGCACCGTGATGCCATGCACCTGTCCCCGGGGCGTCGGCAGCGGCGCGTCGTCGTCTTTGGCCTCGAGGAGCGCGAGGAAGCGAAAGATGGGGTCCGCGGAGGCTCCGGGCAGCACCAGCGCCGAGGCGTCCCCACGCACGAGCACCTCGGCGGCGACGCCATCGCGGAGTGCGGCCTGGGCCACGCCCGCGGCCTCGGAGATGGCCTCTTCGAAGCCGCGGTTCCACCGGGCCCGGGCCGCCGCGTCGAGCCCTCCGGGCACGCGCTGGTCGAGCACGATGGAGAGGCGGGCCCGGCTCTCCCGCTCGCGTTCGCGCACGACGAGGTCGCCGAGCGCGGCGCTCCGCCGCCAGTGAATCGAGCGGGCCTCGTCGGAGGCCCGGTACTCGCGGATGCCGGCGATTTCACCGCGCCCGCCCACGCGCGGCGTCCGGATCTCATCGCCGCGAGGGCCCCGCGTCGTCGCCGGAGCCAGGGCCTCGTTGACGGCGGGAAAGACCAAATGCCGCGAAGGCGCCTCGACGACCCGGTACTTCTCGATGAGGCCGAAGGGGTAGCGCGTCTTCAGCGTATAGCCCTCGAGCTCGAGCCAGCCGCGCGCGTCGATGGGGCGCCGGTAGCGCGCCCGCTCCGTGGCCCCGGCGCTCACCTTGATGACGAAGGCCGAGGGCGTCTCCTGCGGCAAAGGCGGCGCCTCCCCGCGGGCCCGGGCCTGCTCGAAGGCCTTGTCCTTCACCCGCTGCCGCAGCTTCTTCGGCGGCTCCTCGCTCACCTCGAGGGCGAAGCTCGGGAGGCGCTTCTTCTCGTTGGTCACGCGCACCTCGACGTGCGCGTGCTGCCCCACGAAGAGGCGCTTCGGCAGGCTCCGCTCCGCTCGCACGCCCCAGAGCGCCAGGTCGCTCAAGGCGCCGCTCAGGAGCAGCAGGCTCAGCATGAGACCGAGCACCAGGTAAAGCAGGTTGTTGCCCGTGTTCACCGCAGCGAGGCCCACGCCGATGGTCAGCCCCAGGAAGGCCCGCCCCTCACGGGTGAGCCGGAAGTTGCGGCGAGACCGCCGGCGCACGCCCATGGCCGACAACGTGCGGCCCAGGGACGACGCTCGCCAGGGAGCGGCGGCCATCAGGTGGGTACGGGCACGCCGTCGACGAGGGCCTGGAGCACGCCTTCGGCGTCTTCACGCGCACTCTGGGCCTCGTGGGCGCCCGCCAGATGGACGCGGTGCGCGAGGGCAGGCACCGCGAGGGCCTTCACGTCGTCCGGGAGCGCGTAGTCGCGCCCCTTCACCAGCGCTCGGGCTCGCACGGCGCCTTCCACGGCGAGCGCGGCGCGCGTCGAGGCGCCGACCGCGAGCTCCCCGGAGCGCCGCGTCGCGAGCACGATGGCGTGCAGGTAATCGTGCACGGAGGCGTCCACGTGCACCGCGCGTGTCGCCGCTTGCGCGGCGCGGAGCGCTTCGGCGGAAACGAAGGACTCCATGCGCTGCACCGGGTCCGCACCCTGGCGCTCGGCCAGCAGGCGCCGCTCCACCTCCACCGGCGGGTGGCCGATGCGAAGGCGCAAGAGGAAGCGGTCGAGCTGGGACTCGGGGAGCGGGTAGGTCCCGTGAAAGTCCAAGGGGTTCTGCGTGGCGATGACGAAGAAGGGCGCCTCCAGCGCATAGGTCTTCCCGTCGATGCTCACCTGCCGCTCGCCCATGGCCTCGAGGAGCGCGCTCTGGGTCTTGGGCGTCGTGCGGTTGATCTCGTCGGCGAGGAGGAGCTGCGTGAACACGGGCCCGGGCCGGAAGACGAAGTCGTTCCGGTCCCGGTCGAAGACGTTGCCTCCGACCACGTCCACGGGGAGCAGGTCCGAGGTGAACTGCACGCGGCGAAAGGTCAGGCCGAGGCTGGCGGCGAGGGCACGCGCGAGCGTCGTCTTGCCCACGCCGGGCACGTCCTCGACGAGCACATGACCCTCGGCGAGGAGCCCGACCACGGCCAGCTCGACCACCTCGCGCTTGCCTTCGAGCACACTGCCCACGCGCTCGACGAGCGTGGCGGCGAGGGTGATGGCGTCCTTCAGCGGGTCGTTCATACGCAGACTGCAGAGGGCGGTACGGGCCGCTGCCCGCTTTTGTTAGGGCACGCCGAGCGCAGCCGCACGCGCCGGGGCTTTCGCGCGTTGGCGGGCGTCCCGTTCTCAGAGCAGGACGACGTCCTCGAGGTCGATGGCTTCCTGGGCGACCACCGTTGCCGTCTCTTCCTCGCGCTTCGTCGCCAGCTCGTAGAGCTCCTGGAGCAGGCCGGGATGCGCAGCGATGGCGGCCTGAAAGCCCTCGCGCCTCAGCTCCAGCGCCACCGTGGGGCTCAGGGCGCGCACCGTGGCGTTGGCCGGGCGCCGGAGCACGAGGCCGATCTCTCCTACGACGTCGCCGGGACCCAGCTCGGCGATGCGGAGCGCATCTCCGTCCGCGTCCACGCCCACGACCTCCACGCTGCCGCTGGCCACGAGAAAGAGCGAACCCGCGTCGTCGCCTTCCTGCACGAGCGCGTCGCCCGCGTCGAAGTGCGTCGTGGTGAAGCGCTCCACGACAGCCTGCCGGTCTTCCGGGGATACGGAGCGCAGAATGACGCTGTGGCGCACGAGGTTCGCGAGCATGCGCTCCTGGCAGAAGCGCGAGAGCTCCCGACCCACGGCCGGCGCCTTCTTGGCGATGGCCTCGAGCACGTCCCGGCGAATCTCCAGCACGGCGGCGCTCGCCTCGGCGTTCACGGAGCCGGCGCGCGGCGCCTCGGCGACCAGCGCCATCTCGCCCACGATGGCCCCGGGCCCGAGCACGGCGAGGGCGGTCCGGCCTTCGCCTTCTCCGCGGCTGACGGCAAGACTGCCGCGCACGACCACGAAGGCTTCCTCGCCGGGCGCCCCTTCTTCGATGAGGCGCTCTTCGCCGCCAAGCTCCCGGAGCGTCATGCCCCCGAGGAGCTGGGAGAGGGGGCCGGGCTTCAGCGCGCCGAAGAGCGGCAAGGTGGGCACGGGAGCCTCGGCGGGGGCGCCGTCGTCGCTGGCCAGGAAGCGCTGAAGCGCCGCTTCGGCGGCGTCGAGGAGCGCCTCGCCCTTCTTTCGCGCGAGGGCCGGCGGCACGGCGACGGAAGCGGGAAGCGGCGGCGGCGTGGGCGTGACGTCGCCGCGCCGCGGGCTGCCTTCCCCGAAGGCCTCGGCCACCGCGGCGAGGAGCACGCCGGCGCTTTCGCCCGCCGCCTCGGCCACCTTGGCGGCCGCCACGGCCCGCGGGAGATCACCGCGGCGCGTGAAGCTCTCCACCAGCCGCACCGCCACCTCGCCGGCCACGAAGGGCCGGTCCTGGTCGATGGCGAGCTCGGCCAGCAGAAAAGCCGCGCCGAGCTGCTTCAGGTCCGCTTCGAGGAGCGCGATGCCCACGCGGAGCGCCTGTTCCCGGTCCCCGGCGAGGCGTGCCGCGTGCGCGTCATCGAGGACGTTCGTCGCGTTGGCCATGCCGCGCCACATACCCCTTTCAGGAGCGAGAGGCCAAGACCGCGCCGTCGTACAGCTCAGCTGAGCGGCAGCGGGTCGGCGAGCGGAAGCACCTCATCGGGGCCAGGCGTCGGGGCCTCCGGAGGTCCTTCGAGGGGCACGTGGCGCACCTCCTTCGCAGCGAAATCCACCAGCGTAACCGTGACCTCGAAGGCCCGATGGAGCGTGCCCGCGTTGACGAAGGTGAGCCCCGGAAAGGCCCGCGCCATGCGCCGATGGGTGTGCCCGCCGATGGCGTAGTCGAGCTCCGGGTCCTTCATGAGCGGCACGAGCGTGGGCATCACGGCCTGGAGCGCGTAGCCCTTGGTCTCCGGGTAGAGCACCGCGAGGTCGTCGTCGCCGACGCCGTGGCAGAGGAGCGCGTTGCCGGCGACGGTGCGAAGCCGCCGCGTCGCCGGGAGCCCCGCGAGGTAAGCGCGCACGTCCTCGGGGAGCGGCCCCGTCGGGTCCGGTACCGTGCGCATCTCTCCCTGGAGCCACCACCGCTCGTGGTTGCCGGAGATGGCCAGCACGCCGGCGTCGCGAAGACGGCGACAGCACTCCGCAGCCTCGGCGTCCGTGCCCGGTCCATCGACGATGTCCCCGACGCAGAGCACGGCGTCGACGCCCCGGGCGGAGAAGAGCGCCAGGGCGGCCTCCAGCGCGGCGAGCTCCGCGTGCACGTCGCCGATCACGCCCACCCGCCGAAGCGCTCGCTCCGCGTCTAGCTCCACGAAGGACTCCGCACCGGGGCACGCTAACAGTTGCGCGCCGGGCGTCGCGATTGGTGAAGCGGGCGCTTTCGCACGACGTGCCGTTCCACGCTGCCGCGGGGCGCCGGCCGCGTGCATCGCGCGCGCCGTGGCGCATGCTGGCGCCGTGGCGCTCTACGAGGTGCATGGCCTGAAGAAGAGCTTCGGGGAGCTCGAGGTCCTTCGCGGGGTGAACCTGGAGGTGGAGCGCGGCGAGCTCGTCACGGTCATGGGCGACAGCGGCTCCGGCAAGAGCCTGCTCTTCAAGCTGATGCTCGGGCTCCGGGAGCCCGACGCCGGGCGCCTGGTCTTCGATGGGAAGGACCTGAGCGACGCGCCGGAGAGCGAGTGGCTCGCCGTGCGCCGGCGCGTTGGCATCTCCTTTCAGGAGCCGGCGCTCTTCGACTCCATGAGCGTCTTCGACAACATCGCCTACGGCATTCGCGAGCAATCGCTGCTGCCGGAGAAGGCCATCCCCCGCCGCGTGTCGGAGACGCTCGCGGCCGTGGGCCTGCCGGGCATCGAGGAGATGGCGCCCTCGAGCCTGAGCGGCGGCATGCAAAAGCGCGTGGGCATCGCCCGGGCCATCGCCATGCGGCCGGAGATGGTCGTCTACGACGAGCCGACGGAAGGCCTCGACCCCATCAACGTGACCCGCGTGAACCGGCTCATGCTCGCGCTCCGCGAGCGCTTCGCGGTCACCACCGTCGTCGCGACGCACAACATGCGCAGCGCCTTCGAGACCTCGGACCGGCTCATCCTGCTCCACGAGGGGCAGGCCGTGCTCACGGGCACGCCGAAAGAGCTGCGGGAGAGCGGTGACCCCCGCCTCGAGGACTTCGTGCGGGCGAGCGAGATGCGCCTGCCGCGCCCGAGCGAAGCGCCACCTCCACCGGGACGCTGAGCTCAGGCCTCGAAGCCGCCAGCCGCGAGGACCTTTCGCGTGAGCCGGCTGATGCCCACCTCGCGGAGCGCGTCGGGGCCGAAGGCGCGGAGCGCCGGGTCCCGGGAGCGGGCGCGGGCGGCCGTGGCGCGAAACACGGTCACGAAAAGGCGGCGATGGCTGAGCACGTGCTCGACCTGACCGCGCGGAGCGGCCTCCACGCGCCCCGCGAGGCCCGCCGCGCCGAGGGCCGCGCGGGCGGCCTCCGCGTCCGGCGGCGGCAGCGGGGCGCCTCCGGTGTCGGTGGGCGGCGCAGCGGAGGGCGCGGCGTCGAGCAGCCCGAGCTGCGCGGGCTCCGCCGGGCGTGTCGTGAGCGTCGGCGGCCCGAAGAGACCGCGAAAGAGCCCGCCCTCCTCGGCGCGACGGAGCAGCACCTGCCCCTTGGCCGTCGCGACCACGGCCACGAGATGCGTGGGCACCGGCGGCTTTTTCGCCTTGGGCACGGGCAAGCGCTCGGCCAGCCCGGCCTCGCGCGCCGCGCAGGCCCGAGCGAGCGGGCAGGCGTCGCAGCGCGGTTTCTTGGGCGTGCAGACCGTGGCCCCGAGCTCCATCAGCGCCTGGTTCAGGTCCCCGGGCCTGGGTCCGAAGACCAGGCGCTCGGCCTCGGCCCAGAGCCGCTTGTCCGTGTCCGCCCGGCCCAGCGGCGTCTCGATGCGGCGCAGGCGCGAGAGCACCCGGGACACGTTGCCGTCCACCACGGGCTCCGGCGCGTCGAAGGCGATGCTGCCGATGGCCCCGGCCGTGTAGCGCCCGACGCCGGGCAGCGCGAGGCGCTCCTCCCGGCCCGCGGGCACCTCACCGCCGTAGCGCGCGACCACTTCCTTCGCCCCGCGGTGGAGCAGCCGGGCGCGCCGGTAGTAGCCGAGGCCACTCCACAGACCGAGCACCTCGTCCTCGCTCGCCTCGGCCAGCGAGGCCGGCGTGGGAAAGCGCGCCAGGAAACGCTCGAAGTAGGGCACCACGGTGTCCACGCGCGTCTGCTGGCACATGATCTCCGAGACCCACACGGGCCAGGGGCGCCGATCTCGACGCCAAGGCAGGTCCCGGGCGCTGGCGTCGTAGAAGGCGAGCAGCGCCCGCCGCAGCCCCGCCGGCGGAAGCCCAGCGTCACTCATGGGCCGGCAGCCCGCCCGACGAAACGCCACACTCTTCGCGGGTTTGCCGCACTTCTTCCACAGTCGTGTCGCCGGTGATGCACAACGCTTCGTTCGACGGAACCCAGGCGTCACCTAACACGGCGAACCTGTTGGGCCTGGACTTGCCCGCATGACCGAGCGTAGCCCTCACCCCTCCGAATCCGGACTCGCCGCCCCGGCGGCCAGCGGCGGGGTGGGTCCGGTCCGCGTCGCGGCGCTCAAACCCGTGACCACTCCAGCGCTCGTGACCGTGGTCGTCGGCTGCGTGGGCCTCGGGGTCGCGCTTCTGTCGCAGCCCCCGCCGCTCGCCGCCCTCGAGGCGGGAAGGGCAGCCACCCTGGACGGGCGCGCGCTCATCCTCGACGCGCTCCGCTCGAGCGCCTACGGGCTCGCGCTCGGCTTCCCCGCGGGGCTGGCCATGGCGCTCCTGGCCGACCTTCGGCGCAGCGGCCGGCGCGCACAGAGCCGGGGGCTGACGCAGCTCGCGACGTCCTGGCTCGCGGCCCCGGCCGGGCTCCTGGCACTCCTGGCCGTCGGCGTGGGCGTGCTCGACGCGCGACCGGACCAAGGCACGCTGGCCTTGGCCCTCGTCTTCGGGCTGGCATGGACCCTTCGGGGCGCGGACCGCGCGTTTTCCCGAGTGCCTCGCGCCTTGCGCACGCAGGCGCTGCTCCTCGGCGCGACCCGGGACCGGGTCACCACCCGGCTCGTCTTGCCCCAGGCGCTGCCGCGGCTGGGCACCTTGGCCCTCGAGGTGGGCCTCGGGCTCGTGGCGCTCAGCATCGTGGCGCTCATGGCCGAGGCGCGCCTCGACGTCGGCGCCGACGAGCTGGCCTTGGTGGTCGCCCTCGTGCTCCTCGCGGCGGCCAGCCGGCGCCGGCATCCCGCGCCCGACGGGTCGGCGTGAGCCTCGCAGCGCGGCCCGTGGTCCCGCCTCGCTTCGAAGCCCACGCCTTCGGCGCGGAGGTCGACGGGCGCTGGGTGCTCGAGGACGTGACGCTGACGCTGCCCGGAGGCGTGACGGCGCTCCTGGGGGACGCGCGGTCCGGTCACCGCGCCTTCGCCGAAGCGCTCGGTCGCGGCCTCGAGGCGGAGCACCGCATCCGCGTCTCGGGCTGCCTCTGCCTGGACGGCCGGGACCTCTACGCGCCAGAGCTCGCCGCGCCGGAGGTGCGCCGGCGCCTGCCCACGCTCCGGACCGTGGAGGCCTTCCCGGGGACGGTCTTCGACGACGTGGCGTTCGGGCTGCGCGCGGCGGGCATCGGCCCTCGGGCGCAGCTCGTGGGCCCCGTGGAACGGGCGCTACGGCGCGTGGGGCTCTGGGGACGGGTGGGCGCGCGGCTGGACCTCGCCTCGAGCGCCCTGCCTCCGGCGCTCCGACCGAGGCTGGCGCTCGCCCGGGCCCTCGCCCC
>JBCCAW010000665.1:0-3098 GCA_039814655.1 Myxococcota bacterium
CCTCCTCGGCGCTCGAGATCTGGAAGTCGCGGAGAAAGGAGTTGCCGGTGCCGAGGGGCATCAGCCCGAGCGCGGGGCGGGCCCGCTCGCCCTCGTCTCCCTCGTCGCCGAGCAGCCCGTTGACGACCTCGAAGCCTGTCCCGTCGCCGCCTACGGCCAGGAAGCGTCGCCAGCCGTCCCGCCAGGCCTCCCGGGCGAGCTGCGTCGCGTGACCCGGGCCGCGCGTGTAGTGCGCTTCCAGGCGCACGCCCTGCTGGCCGAGGCGCGCGAGGGCGTCGCTCGCGAGCCGCCCGCAGGAGCCGCCGCCGGCCGCCCCGTTCACGATGGCCATGATCGACCGGCCTTCGCTCATGGCGCCGTCGCCGCCATTCCCGCCCCGTTGGCCGGCGCCTCCAAGGGCGAGGCCTCCCGGGCCGCGTGCGCTTCGCGAAGCGCCGCGGCGAGGGGGCCGCGCTTCACCTTCATGGACGCCGTGCGCGGGAACTCCACCTCCGTCAGCAGCAGCTCCGCGATGCGCTTGTGTTCCGGGAGGCGCCGGCTTCGCGCCTGGATCTCCTCGCGGAGCGCCTGCGGATCCGCGCCGGCCTCGGGCCGCACCACCAAGAGCAGCGCCTCGGCGCCGAGGCGCGCCGCCGCGGGCCACACGAAGCCCTTCGCGGCGACGGCGAGCTCTTCGCAGACCAGGCCCTCGAAGGCCCCCTCCACGTCCTCCGGGTAGATGTTCTTGCCGCCGGCGGTGACGATCATGTTCTTCGAGCGCCCCAGGAGATGCAGGTGTCCGCTCGGGTCGAGGCGGCCGAGGTCCCCGGTGCGCAGCCAGCCGTCCTGCAGCACCTCCGCCGTCTGCTCCGGGTCGTCCAGGTAGCCCGCGAAGACCGTCCGGCTCCTGACCCAGACCTCGCCCACGCCGTCGGGGCCGGCGCCGCGGACCTCGAGCTCGACGCCCTCGAGGACCCGGCCCACGGAGTCCGGGCGGAAGGGCTTGAGGTCGTTCACCGTCAGCACGGTGCAGGCCTCCGTGAGCCCGTAGCCGATGACCACGGGGATGCCGAGGTCGTAGAAGAAGGCGGCCCGGTCCCGGTCCACGAAGGCGCCACCGCAGATCAGGAGCCGCAGGTCCGGCCCGAGCTGGTCGTGAAGCGGCTTGAGGAGGCGCTTCGAGAGCCAGCGCCGGGGCACGTCGCGGGTCAGCGCGCCGTTGAGTCGCGCCAGCGCCTCGACGGCGTGCTCCGCCGTGGGACCGCGCTCCTCGAGGCGCTCGCGGAGCGTGCGCTCGAAGGCCTCGAGAATGAGCGGCACCACGGTCATGATCGTGATGCCGCCCTTTTGCATCACGTGGCGGATGAACTCCGGCCGGAGGCTCCGCTGGTGCACGACGGTCGCGCCGCAGGCGAGCGCCCCGAGGAAACCGCACATGAAGTCGATGGCGTGGTTCGTCGGCAGGATCGAGAAGTAGCGGTCGCCCACGGCGAGCGGGTGCACCTTGGTGAGGGTCCGGTACTGCTCGAGGTAGTTGTCGTGCGTGAGCACGCAGCCCTTCGGCGCGCCGCTCGTCCCCGAGCTGTAGACGATGGTCGCCGGGTCGCTCCGGCGCCGCGGTACGAGGCGGGGGGCCGGGGCGTCGTCGGGCCCGAGCGCCTCTTCGTAGCGCTCGGCATGCGCCGGCAGCTCGGCCTTCGGCGGCAGGTGCAGCACCAGCGTCAGCGGGACCGCCACGGCGCCGCGCTGCACGCGCTGGAGGTCCCGCCAGGAGGCGTGCTCGGTCACGAGCACCTTCGGCTTCGCGTGGCCGAGGAGCGTCTCGAGCTCGGGACCCGTGAGCTTGTAGTCCAGCGGTACCGCGATCGCGCCACGCAGGAAGAGCGCGCAGAGGGTGACGAGGTAGTCGGGCTGGTTTTGGAGAATGATCGCCACGCGATCGCCCGCGCCCACGCCCGCGGCCTCGAAGCGCCGGGCCAGCCGCGCTGCGACGAAGGCGAGGTCCCGGTAGCTGAGCTCCCGGGCCTTCTTCTTCCGCGCGTACTCCACCACCGCCGTCTCGGTCTTGAACTGAACGAGGGCGTCCTGGAGCAGCTCGCCGAGGGAGGCGTAGCGCTCCGGCGGGATCATCGTGCTCACAGCCGCGCCGAGAGGACGCCGGCCAGCGCCCGGAAGGTGGTGACGCCCTGGAGCTCGTAGTCGGGGATCTCGACGTCGAACTCCTCCTCGAGGTCGGTCATGAGCTCCATGGCCTGGAAGCTGTCGATGCCGAGGGAAGCGAAGAAGTCCTGGTCCGCCTCGAGCTGGGCCGCGTCGGCCTTGAAGCGCGCGGCGGCGAGGGTGATGAGCTTCGCGATGAGCTGGTCTTCGGTCATGGCAGATACGGCCTCACGTCGTCGCTCTCGACGAACTTCGTGAGCGCGTCGAGCACCACCGGGCGCCCGAGCATTTCCACGAACAGGTCCTTTTCCTGCGCGAGCTCCGCGCGTGGCAGCGGCTTGGCGAAGCGCTTGGCGAGGCGCGTCGTGTCCGCGTCGAAGCGCGTCGCCTGCGTGGCCACGCCGCGCGCGGCCTGGAGCGCCTTGCCCCGGCCGACGACCTGGCTGACGAGGCCGACGCCGTGCGCCCGCGTGGCGTTTAGGCTCCGGCCCGTGAGCAAGAGATCGCGCACCACGGCATTGCCCACGTCCCGCCGAAGCCGGGGGATGCCGCCGAAACCGGGCACGAGCCCGAGGCGCAGCTCCGGGAAGGCGAAGCGGGCGCTCTTGTCGGCGACGATCACGTCCGCCGTGAGCGCCAGCTCGAAGCCGCCGCCGAAGACCACGCCGTGCACCGCCGCTACCGTGGTCAGCGGCGCCTGGTCCAGCGTGTCCATCACCGCGTGAATGCGGTCGAGGAAGCCGCGCACGTCCCGGGCGATGGCGAGCGGCGAGGCGTCCGGGCGCCCGAGCAGCCCCGCGTGCAGCTCGCGGAGGTCCGCGCCCGCCGAAGCATTTTTTAAAATCACCACAATTCCGCTACGTATGTAAAATCCTTCATCTTCTCGTTGAGATTCTTCAACTCGATCTTTATTTAAAATTTGGACATTGCGACCAATACGAGCATTTTTGTCTACAATA
>JBCCAW010000420.1:0-5355 GCA_039814655.1 Myxococcota bacterium
GAGCAGCGGATGTCCGGCTTCCGCGAGGTGCACGCGGATCTGATGCGTACGCCCGGTCTCGAGGCGGCAGGCCACGCGCGTGGCGACCGGCGCCAGCGCGGGCAGGCCGCGCACGGCGCGGACATGCGTCACGGCGCGCTTTCCGCGCGGCACCCGGCCGCTGAATTTCTTGCGGTCGCCCGGGTGGCGCCCGTGCAGCGTGTCGAAGGTGCGGTCCCCCCAGAGGTGCCCCAGCGCGAGCGCGTCGTAGCGCCGCTCCACGTCGTGCGCCGCGAAGCGCGCCACCAGCCCCTCGCGGGCGGCTTCGGTCTTGGCGACGACGAGCAGCCCGCTCGTGTCCTTGTCGAGCCGGTGCACGATGCCCGGACGCATGGGATCCCCGCCTGCGCCGCGGAACTCCACATGATGAAGCAGCGCGTTGACGAGCGTGCCCTTCGGGTGCCCCGGGGCCGGATGCACCACCAGCCCCGCCGGTTTGTGCACGACCACGAGGTGCGCGTCCTCGAAGCGTACGTCGAGGGGCAGGTCCTCGGGCACGGCTTCCGAAGGCGGCGGCGGCGCCGGCCAGAGCTCCACGCGCTGGCCCGGGCGTACCTTCTGCTTGGCGCGCGCGAGCTCGCCGTCCACCTGCACGCGGCCGTCGTCCAGCCAGCGCTTGATCGTCGAGCGGCTGGCGAGGCCGAGCGCCGCGAGCACCTTGTCGATGCGCTCCACGCCTGCGGGCACGTCTTCGGGGCCAAGCAGGCGTGCGACCGGCGGACCGTCTTCGGTCGAGCCCGAGCCGGGCTCGGGGGGCGCGCTCACCAGAGCGGTGAGGCGACGTGGCCCTTCGAGCGGACGAGAATGTCGATGATGGCGCGGTCGTAGAAGTTCTTCGCGTAGAGCTCCGGGGCCACGCGAGACTTGAAGAGCGCGCGTCCTTCCTCGAGCTCGTCGGCGAGCACCTCGAGGAGGTTGTCGCCCTGGATGCCCTCGACGATCTTGTCCTCGTTGTAGAGCGACAAGTCGCTGGCAATGGCCCGCGCCAGGCGGCGGGCGGCTTCCTCGGTCTCGATGAGCGCCATCTCGCCGCCAGTATGCCCGACTCGGGCCGCACGGTGCGAAAAACGCGCGTCAGCAAAGACGATGCAGCCCCACGAAAACGAACGAAGCCCGCAAACGGAGCGTTTGCGGGCTTCGGAGCGTGGTTCAGTCGCGCGTCAGGGGCAGACCGGCGCCTCCGGCGTACCCATAGGGCACGGCGCGATGGCGCAGCGGTTGCGGACGCCGTTCGGGTCGCACGCGGTGCCGGTCGTGATGACGGGAATCACCTCGAACTGCACGTCGACGTCGATGCCGTTGTTGACCGCACCCGTGACCAGGCCCTCGAAGAGCAGCTGCTCGACGAAGACGTAGAGCGGTCCCGGGGGCTGGTTCTCGAAGACCAGCGTCGGCCGTGCGCCCTCCGCGACGAGCATGCCCTCGGCGGTGACATGGTTGTCGAAGCACGCCAGGCTCGTGTCCCGGTCATCGACGCAGTTGGTCCGGCCGTAGATGGCGATGGCCTCGCCGGTGGCCGGCGCCGGGTTGCCCGGCAGGTCGGTGATGACGCGGACGTCGTAGGCCAGCGCTCCTGCCGGCAGGTCGACCAGGAAGACCGACTCGGGGCCGAGCGTGAAGTAGGTGGGGGGAAGGTTGTTGGCGTCGGCGACCATCGTGAGGAAGGCGTCCGCCGTGACGCACGCGGAGGACGCAGCGCCGACGTTGGCACCGCCCTCGAAGCCGCCGGTGGTTGCCGAGACCGGCTCCGGCGCCACACCGTCGACCGCGGTGAGGCCCGTGAGGTCCACCGGGAAGCTGTCGGCGCCGCGGCACAGTCCGCCGAGCACCGCGTCCGGTCCGCAGGTGCTGGCGCCGTCTTCCTCAATGCACTCGATGCGCGTGCCCACGCAAAGGTTGGTGTCGTCGCAGGTTTCGCCGAGGAACGCCGCCGCACCGATGGTGAGGTCCTGGGTCACGACGTTGCTGCGGGCGCCCAGCGCGTCCACGAGAGCGACGCGAAGCTGCCGCGCGTTGCCCATCGAGAAGTCCGAGATGGAGATGAGCTGGGAGACCGAGGTGAACTCGGTGGTGACGGGAGCCGTGCCGAAGTTGATGGTGATCTGCGTTTCGCCCCCGCCAAGGTTGATGGCGTTGCCGGTCCCATCGAGGATCTCGAGGTCATAGGCGACGACGTCCGCGGCGGCGTCACTTCCGGTGAAGGTCAGGAGCGTGAACCCATCGGTTCCCTCCTCCGGACGAATGTCCACCGCCGAGAACTCATCGATGACCGGAGGCGTGGCCTGCTCGGCCGAGATGCGAAGCGTGATGGGGCCTTCGCCCCCGTTGGCGGTGACAATGAAGTGCACCATGCTACCTCCGGCGACGATGGCGGCGCCGTCCGCGGGCGCCCCGTTCCCCGCGATGCAAACCCCGGCCGGGGATTCGCAGGAGTCGGTCCGGACCTGAACCACTGTCTCGAGGGCGCCGCTGGTGACGCCGCCCACGGTGCTCACCTCGAGGGCGATGTCACCGGTGCCCGGCACCGTGTAGCTGACGGCGATCTGGCCCGAGGCGTCGCCGGCCGCGCCGCAGCCCGCGAGGTCCCGGGGGAGCGTGTTGGCCATCGACGTGTCGAGGTCGATGGTCACGGTCTCGCCCAGCACTCCCGTCGAGGCCAGCGGCACCACCGCATCGCAGAGCGGAACGGCGTCCGGCTGCATGTCGACCTCGACCATGTCGAGGTCCATGTCGGGCATGCCCGTCGTGGAGCCGCTGTCGTCGCCGCAGGCGACGAGCGCGACGGAGGCAAAGGAAAGAAGAAGGGCGTGGGGCCAGCGTCGTAGCATCAGGCCGAACGGTGTAGCACAGGCCCGTCGTCTCGGAAGTGCTTGGCCAGGCCGAGCATGCGTTATGTCCCGGTGCCCTACGAAGACCCCGCTTTCGTCGAGGTGGACGACCGTCGCGATTTCTCGAAGGGTATGCTGAGCACCCGCCAGGGGAAGGCGGCCAAGGGCACCGGGCGGACCCGGAGCCGGCCGACCGGAAGCGCCCTAGGCCACTTCGGCCCATGCTGCGGCCGGTGCACCGCAGCGCGCTCGACTACGACCTCCCGGAGGGGCTCATCGCCCAGGCTCCGGCGACGCGACGCGACGCGGCCCGGCTTCTGACCGTCGACGCCGGCAGGGGCGTCGCCGCGCATGGGAGCGTACGGGACCTGCCGGAGCGCCTGGCGCCGGCACTCGTCGTCGTCAACGACACGCGCGTTCGCCCAGCGCGGCTGTACGGCAAGAAGGCGAGCGGCGGCGGCGCCGAGCTGCTGCTCGTCGAGCGCCTCGGCCCGGCGGGCCAGGAAGGCGCCGAGCGCTGGCTCGCGCTCGGCCGAAGCAACAAGGGCGTCCCGGCGGGTCAGCGCCTCTTTTTTCCCGGACCGGAGGCGCCGCTGCTCGAGGCCGTGGTGGGCACCAAGGGCCCGGACGGCATGCGCGAGGTGACGCTCCTGGCGAACGATCTCGCAAGCGCCCTGGAGCGCCTGGGCGAAGTGCCGCTCCCCCCTTACGTGCGCCGACCCGCGGGACCGGAGGACCGGGAGCGCTACCAGACCATCTTCGCCCGGGCCGAGGGTGCCGTCGCGGCGCCGACGGCGGGGCTGCACTTCACGCCGGAGCTCGTCGCGGCCATGGAGGCCGCCGGCCACCGCTTCGCGTCGGTCACCTTGCATGTGGGTCCGGGCACCTTTCAGCCGGTGCGGAGCGAACGCCTCGAAGACCACCCCATGCACGCGGAACGCATCGAGGTCCCGGAGGCAACGGCCGAGGCCATCGACCACGCCCGGGACGAAGGCCGGCGCGTGCTGGCCATCGGCACCACCGTGGTGCGCACCCTGGAAAGCCGCGCGCTCCCCGGCGGTTGCGTCGCTCCGGGGAGGGACCGCACGGACCTCTTCATCCTCCCGCCCTACGAGGCCCAGGTCGTCGACGACCTGCTCACGAACTTCCACCTGCCCGGCTCGACGCTTCTCGCGCTGGTGATGGCCCTGGGCGGCGAGGCGCCGCTTCGCAGCGCCTACGCGGCGGCCGTGCGTGAGCGCTACCGCTTCTTCAGCTACGGCGACGCCATGCTGCTGCGAGGCATCCGATGAGCGCGCTGCCGACCCCGGGCTTCGCCTTCGAGGAGACGGCCCGCGACGGCGACGCGCGCACGGGCCGCTTGTTGACGCCGCGGGCCACCATCGAGACGCCGGTCTTCATGCCCGTGGGCACGCTCGCGACCGTGAAGGGGCTGACGCCCGCGGAGGTCGAGGCCACGGGCGCGCGGCTCATTCTCGCCAACACCTACCACCTCTGGCTCCGCCCCGGCGCGGAGGCCATTCGCGACCTCGGCGGCGTCCCGGCCTTCATGGCCTGGGACCACGCGCTGCTCACCGATAGCGGCGGCTATCAGGTCTTCAGCCTGGCGGACCGGCGCTCCATCGACGCGGACGGGGTCACCTTCCGCTCGCATCTCGATGGCGCGAAGAAGCGCCTCACGCCGGAGGAGTCCATGCGCGTTCAGCGCCTGCTCGGCTCGACGGTGGCCATGGTGCTCGACGTCTGCCCACCGGGCGGCGCGGACCGCTCCGAAGTGGAGGAGGCCATGCGCCTGACGACGGCCTGGGCGAAGCGAAGCCTCGCCTGCGAGGCCGCTCCCGGGCAGGCGCGTTTCGGCATCGTCCAGGGCGGCGTGCACGAAGACCTGCGCCGCGCGCACCTCGAGGACATCGCCGCGCTGCCCGTGGATGGCGTGGCCCTCGGCGGCTTCAGCGTCGGCGAGCCCCTCGAGGTGATGCACGCGCTCTTCCGCGCCATCGCGCCCCGCCTCCCCCGGGACCGGCCCCGCTACGTCATGGGCATCGGCACGCCCTTCGATTTGCTCGAGGCCATGGGCGCCGGCGTCGACCTCTTCGACTGCGTGCTCCCGACCCGGCACGCGCGAAACGCCCAGGCGCTCACCTGGCGCGGCCGCGTCAACCTCCGGCAGGCCCGCCACGCCACGGACGGAACCCCCCTCGACCCCGGCTGCGCTTGCCCCGTCTGCGCCCGCTTCAGCCGCGCGTACCTGCGCCACCTGGTGAAAGCCAACGAGCTTCTCGGCCACCGGCTCCTGACGGAGCACAACCTCCACTTCTACGGGGCCCTCTGCCGCGAGGCCCGCGCCCACATCCGCGCCGGCGACTACGCCCGCTGGTCTACAGCGACGGCCGAGGCGCTCCGAGCGGGCGACGAGATCGGCCCGGAAGACCCCGGCAGCCGCGGCCGCCGCGCGGGCTAGCGAAACGGAAACGGAAACGGACGCCCC
>JBCCAW010000646.1:0-3206 GCA_039814655.1 Myxococcota bacterium
CCCGCCCCCCCCGGCGGCGCCCGGTGTGTAATTTGTGTTGGCAGGGGGGGGCGCCCCCGACGGCCCCGGCGCGCGTTACTGCTGCATCTGGAACATGAAGGGGTAGGCCGAGACCGTGACCGGTCCTCCGCTCGGCCGGGGGAAACGCAGCCTGCGGATCACGCCCTGAATGCACGAGGCGACGGCTGGGCTCCCAAGGCCGTTCTGCACGACGCGTGCGCCGGAGACGCGGCCGTTGGGCTGGATCATCCAACCGAAGGTCACCCGCCCGGACAGGCCCGGGTTCGAGTTCAGCTGACGCTCGTAGCAGCGCTGGATGCGCCCGATGGCTCCGTTGACCACGCGGTTGATCTCGCCGCGGCTCAGTGAACCCTGCACGCGGCTCAGCGCGCTCACGCCTCGTACGCGGCCTCGCACGCGGCCGCTCCCCATGCGCGCGTCGAGCATGCTCGCTTCTCCGGCCGAGTCCCGGCCGCCGAGGCTGCCCACGTTGGGGCCGCCTGCGGCGCGGGCGACGTTCACGCCGCTCACGCCCTCGAGGGCGCTCAGCGTACCCGTGATGCTCAGCGTGCCCGCCGGGCCCCCGGCGTTCACCGCATCGATGTTGCTCACCACATCGTTGAGCGTCTCGCCGCTGCCGGCGTTCGGCGTGGTGAGCGCGGCGACGAGGCGGGCGTTGTCGTCGCCGCTCCGCTCCCGGTTCACCTGCCGGAGCCGGTTCCGCAGCGTCTGGGGGATCTGCGTGCGCGTCTCCCGCGGTGGCGCCTTCGTGCGCGCCGGCGGCCGGGGCCGCGTGCGCCGCGGCCGCGGCGGCTCCGGGCGCTCCTCCGGCGGACGAAGGCGCGCTTCGGCAAAGATCTCTTCCGTGGGCCGCGAATCCACGCTCGCGAGCTCCGGGTTGGCGATGGCCGTCAGCACGAGAGCGCCGGCCAGCCCGAGGTGGAAGAGCAGCGCCGCGGCTGCCCCGAGGCCCAGCCGGCGCCAGTTCACCTGGCGCGGCTCCGCGGGCACGGCGTCGACCTCCCGGCCGGCGCGAAGCAGCCAGAGCGCGCCGTCCTCGAGCTGCACGCGCAGCCGGCCGCCCTCCGGGAGCGTGACGGCCGTGCCCGCGGAGCTCGCCTCGGCCCGTCCATCCGGCCCCTCGAGCGCGATGCTCTCGGCCTCCTTCACCGTGACCTGCGCCCCGGCGCGGCCGACCTGCACCTTGCCCGGGAAGCCCCGGAGCCGGCCGAGCGGTCCGCGCAGCGTCTGCGCGTGCACCACCTTGCCTTCGCGAACGCGGAGCGCCTCCACGACGACGGCGCCGGACGCCTCGACGGAGCCCGCCGGCAGGAGCCCCTCGGCGCGAAGCGCGAGCAGCGGCGCCTCCTCGTCCTCGTCGTCGTCCCCGAAGGCCGGAACGCCCTCGAGGGAGGGGGCCAGGAGCGCGAAGGCCGGCGACGGCACGACCTCGGCCACCGCCGGGACCGGCGCCACCTCCGTCGTGTCGCCACCGACCTGGGGAATGGCGTCGGAGCTCTCGGCGCTCGTGACGAAGGCTTCGAGCGGCTCGAGTTCGTCGGCCGGCGGCGCGGGCTCCGGGGCCGCTTCCGCACGAAGCACGTCGAGGGGCGGGAGCTCGTCGAGGCGCGCCGCGTCCACGGCGGGCCCGAGCGCCGCCGGGGTCTCCCGCGCCGAAGGCGCCTCCGGGACCGGCTCCGCCGACTCGAGGTCGCCGATCTCGAGCTCGTCCGTGCTCGGGTCCTCCCAGTCCACGCCGTCGGCGCGCGCCACACCGTCCGCACGCGCCACACCGTCCGCGCGCGCCGCCAGCGGAAGGTCCTCCACGCGGCCCGCCACCGTCGGCGAATCGAAGGGGTCCTCACGACCGGGCCCGGGCGCCTCGCTCGCGAGGAAGTCGTCGAGGTCACCGTCTGCCTCGACGGCGGACGGGCGCGCGTCGAGGTCGGCCGCGTCGGAGCTGAGGCCGGCCGAGGCCGCACCGGCCACCGGCCCGGACGCGGGAGCGACGTCGAGGCCGCTCATGTCGAGGCCGCGCGGGGTCAGCGGCGCGTCCAGGCGGCCGCCCTGACCGGGCCGCGCCGGGCTCTCCGAAGGCGGCAGGGAATCGAAGTCGTCGGCGAGATCCGCGAGGAGCGCCATGCGGCTCGCGTCCCGACCGGCGCCGACCTCCGCGAGCAGACCGTCACGCTCGGGATGCCCCGGCGCGATGGTCTCCGCGAGCGTGCGGGCCTCGTCGCGCTCGCCCTGGGCCATCAGCGCCCGGGCGAGGCGTGCGCGCACCGCGTCGGCCCGTGCACCGCGCGGGGCCGCGGCCAAATGCGCGCGCCAGCGCGGCACCATCCCGGAGGCCGGCAGCAGCGCCTCGAGCGCCTCGAGCGCCGAGCCGTTGGCCGGGTCGACCTCCACGGCCCGGGTCAGGTGCGCCTCGGCCAGCTCCGGCTCGACGCGGGCCAGGTACGCCAATAGCCGGCTCGCCCGGCGACGGTCGCGCTGCGCCAGGGCCCCCTCGGAGGTCGCCGCTCGAGCCGCGTAGAGCTCCACGAGAGCAACGGCCGTGGCCGGGGCGCGCGCATCGGGCTCGAGGAGCGCGACGGCCTCGTCCCGCGCTTCTTCCGTGCCGAGCGCCCCGAGCGCCTCCGCCAGCGCCACCCGCGCGCCGCGCACGGATTCGGTGGCGGCGCCGCGCGCCTCGAGCGCCGCGTAGCGACGACGGGCGAGGCTCGCGCGCCGCACCGGGTCCCCCACCGCGCTCGCGAGGAGCGCCTGGGCCACCACGTCGTTGTCCGGGGCCTTGTCGAGCGCCCGGTCCTGAAGCACCCGCGCCCGGGCGTCATCGCCCGTCGCCTCGAGCACCAGCCCCGCAGCCTCGACGAGCGCGAGCGCCGCCGCCCCCTCGCTCGAGGCCTTGCTCGCCCACCACTCGAGGACCTTCGCGAGGGCCTTGGGCTGGCGTACCTCGCTCAGATGCGCGCGCACCGCCTCCAAGCGCGCGCGGTCGTCCGGGTCCGCATGCAGCCGGGTGACCAGCTTCTTGGTCTTGCCGTCCATCAGCGCCGGCCGTTCCCGCCCCGGCGGCGCGGGGGCTCGGCCGCGCGCTCCGTCGGGCGATCCTCGGCCGCCGGCGTTCGGCGCTCATCTGCGCCTTCCCCTCGCTCGGGGCGGGTGAGGGCCTCGGGCCCGAGCACGTCGACCACCGTGGCGCG
>JBCCAW010000716.1:0-2691 GCA_039814655.1 Myxococcota bacterium
AGGCAATGATGGATAATCTCAAAGGTTAAATTCAAAGATTAATAAACGACTTAATTGATTAAATGCTCTTTTTGGCAAGTATATAAAGATAATAGCCTAACTTATTTTCATAAGACTGCATAATATTATTTATTTCCCCAGAATCGATATCTTGTCGTAAAGTATTCAGACCTTTTTCAACTTCATCTTTATTGGCTAAGGAGCGTGGGCGTCAAGCCCGAGCTCACCGCCGTCGACAAACGAGCCCGGAGCTTCACCTTCTGGTTCCTGGGCGCGGCCATCGCCGGCCTGGTGGTGTTCTTCATCGTCAACAAGATGATCCTGCCGCAGCCTGTGGACGTGGACACCATCGGCACCGGGGAGCCGCTTCCCGAGCGAGCCCCCGTGACCGCCGGCGCGACCGCCGAGGGCGCGGAGTCCGGCGACACTGCGGAGTCCGGCGAAGGCGAGAGCGCCGAGTCCGGTGAGGGCGAGGGCGCCGCCGTCGCCGAAGGGGAGCGCCCCGTGGACACGCAGGAGCCCGAGGCCGAGGCCGAGGCGCTCGCGCAGAACACGGAAGAACAGGCCGTCGCGGCCGCCGAAAACGAAGCGGCGGCCGAGGCCGAAGCGGAAGCGCTCGCCGAGGCCGGCGGCGATGGGGCCGCCTACGAGGCCCTCCTCGCCGAAGCCGAGGGCCTGCGCGGCCGGAGCAAGGTCGCCAAGCTACGAGAGGCCGTGGCCGTGAACCCGAACGGCGCCGTGGCCAACGCGGAACTCGGCTTCGAGCTGCTGAACCGAGGCCGCTACCGGGAAGCCGCCGAGTTCGCCGAGCGCGCCACGATGCTCGAACCGACGAGCTCCATGGCGTGGATCACGCTCGGGGCGGCGCGCCAGGCGCTGCGGGACCGCGACGGGGCCAACGAAGCCTACCGGCAGTGCGTCGAGCTCGGCACGGGCGAGTACGTCCGCGAGTGCCGGCGCATGCTCTAAGAGCGCCGGCGGCGCGTGGGCCTCTTTCGGCTGCCGTGGCGGCGCATGACGCCGTCGCTCGCGGCGCGGGCCTCGAGGCTACCGCGCGCCGCGAACATCTTCTGCTTCGCCTCACGGTAGGCCGTGGCGTGCTCGACGATGGGCGCCGGGTAGTCTCGGCCGATGACCACGTCGAGCTGACGCTGGAGCAGCGGCGGGGTCTCCCAGGGCTTGTCGAGGTGCGGCGCCGGGAGCGCCCGAAGCTCCGGCACCCAGCGATGAATGAAGGCGCCCTCCGGGTCGTTGTCCCGGGTCTGTTTGATGGGCGAGTAGATGCGCAGCGCGTTGATGCCCGTGGTGCCGCTCTGCATCTGCATCTGGCTGAAGTGAATGCCGGGCTCGTAGTCGACAAAGCACCCCGCGAGGTGCAAGGCCGGTTCGCGCCAGTGGAGCCAGAGCTGGTAGCTCGCGAAGGCGACGACCATCGCGCGCATGCGGAAGTTCAGCCAGCCCGTGGCCTCCACGCAGCGCATGCAGGCGTCCACCAGCGGGTACCCCGTTCGCCCGGCGCGCCAGGCCTCGAGTCGTGCGCGCCGCGTCGCGGCGTCGAGGGCGTCCTCGCGGAGCCCGTCGAAGGCCCGGTTCATGTTCTCGAACTCGAGGGCCGGCTCGTCCTCGAGTTTCTGCATGAAGTGGCAGTGCCAGCTCAGCCGGGACCGAAAGCTGGCGATGGAGTCGAGCCAACGCGGGTCGTCGAGGCGCCCGTCACGCTTCTTGCGCTGGAGCGCCTGCTGGCGGCGCTCGGTCTCCTGGTGGACGCGCTTCATGCTCAGGGCCCCGAAGGCCAGGTAAGGGCTGAGCCGTGAGCAGCCGTCCCAGCCGGCGTTCGGCGTGGCCATGTCGGCGCGGTAGTTCACGCCGCGCGTGCGCAGGAAGGACTTGAGCGTCGCGAGGCCCTGCTCCTCGCCGCCGAGCTGGCGCTCGCTCAGCGGCCGGGGAACGACCCCGAGGGTCGCCGGGGCCGGCAGCACGCCGCGCTCGAGGTCCCCAGGCACCGGGACGTGCTCCGGCGCCGGGAGCAGGGGCCGGCGCATGCGCTGCGTCCAACGGGAAGCCCACCCGTCACGGCTTCCGAGGCGACGCACGACCCCGGTCTGGTCCGACTCTTCCCAGGGAACGCCCTGCGCCTCGCACCACGCCTTCACCCGAAGATCCCGGTCGAAGGTGATACGCGTGCCGGTCTCCCGATGGCTGAGCAGCCGGGCGATGGGGCGCTGACCATGAAGCGCCTCGAGCACCTCGGGCAGCTCGCCCACACGCACGAAAAGGTCGCCGCCGCGCGCACGAAGCGCCGACCCCAGCTTTTCCAGGCACTCGAGGATGAAGGCGAGCTGCGGCGCGGAATGCTCGCGGGCGGCCCAGTAGCTCGGCTCGAAGACGTAGAGCGGCACCACGGGCGGGCCGCCTCCTGCGGCGACCTCGCAGGCCTTCACGAGCGGGCGATGGTCCCGGACGCGGAGGTCCCGCTTGAGCCAGAGGACCTGTAGCGCGGAGCCCACGTCAGCCGAGAGCGAGGGCCTTCTGGCCCCCCTCGCCGTAGGTCGCGAGATAGTTCGTGAGCCGGAGCTTCCGTCGCGTGGACGCGCTCGTCATGTAGCGGATCTTCCCGAACACCGGGCGCACGGGACCCCAGGCGCGGTCGTAGCGGCCGAGGACCCAGAAGATGCCCGAGTAGGAGTTCGG
>JBCCAW010000858.1:0-1585 GCA_039814655.1 Myxococcota bacterium
CGAGGGGTGGGCCAGCTACTGGCACTCACGGCTCATGACCGAGCGCGTGGCGGACGGCTCGGAGATCCTCGACTACGCGGACCGAAACGCCGGCGTCATGCAGGTGAGCGGCGGTCGCCTGAATCCCTACAAGCTTGGCGTCGAGCTCTTCCGCTACGTCGAAGACCGCTGGAACCGCGGCAAGTTCGGCAAGGAGTGGGAGGACTGCGACGACTACGCCGCGCGCCAGGCCTGGGACCGGCGCACGGGCCTCGGCCGGGACAAGATCTTCCAGGTCCGGAAGCTCTACACGGACGTGACCTTCATCGACGAGTTCCTCACGCCGGACTTCGTGCGGGACAACAAGATGTACGCCTTTGGCTACAACCCGCGGAACGATCGCTGGGAGATCGAGACGCGCCAGTTCGAGGAGGTGAAGCAGAAGCTCCTCTTCCAGCTCACCAACGCCGGCAACCCCGTGGTGCGCGTGCTCGATGCCAACCACGGCAACCGCGGCGAGCTGCTCCTCGAGCACGACCACCAGGGCATCGACCTTCGCCTCGACTGGGCTCGGGAAGTGCTCACGGCGATCCACCGCATCTGGAAGCGGCCCGTGGAGCTGCACACCATCGTCGGCAAGCGGGAGACCGCGCTCCGCTTCGACGGCCGCGACCATTCGGACAAGCCCCGGTGAGCTCCCGGTCCCGGGACGACACGCGGGTCGTCGGTCGGCGTCGCGGTGTGGGCGGAGCCGGGAAGGGTGGCCGGCGCATCCCCTCGCGGCGCTTCCGGCCCCCGGAGAAGGAGGAGCCCGAGCGCGCGCGCCGGCCTTCGTCCCTTCCGAGTCCTCCGCGGCCGGACCCGGACGCGACGCCCACGGTGCCGCCGCCCGCGAAGACGCCGGTCTCGCTGCCGCCTCTTCAGCGAACGCCGGAGCGGCGGGGGGACGCGCGGGGGGGTTGGCGGCACGCCGTGGAAGCGCAGGTGGCCGGCTGGTCGCCGGTGCGGCGGGCGGTGACCGGCACGCTGGCCTTCCTCGCCCTGACCGCCGCGTCCTACCTGCTGGCCCGGTGAAGCGCGCTCAGGACGCGCGCTCGAGCGCCGCGGCCTCGAGCACCGTCTTGCGCTTCTTGCCCTTCTTTTCGTAGGCCGCGACGGCGGCGCGCAGCTCGCCGCGGGCATCGCCCAGGCCGGCGATGATCTCCCGCGCGGTCATGGCGTCGTAGCCGGCCCAGGGCTCGGCCGCGGTGGCCGCGGGGCTCTTTTTGCCCTTGGCCTTCTTCGCCTTCTTGCGCTTGCCCTTGCCCTTCTTCACGGGCGCCGGAGCCGGGGTGGTCTCGAGCCGGTCCAGCTCCCCGCCGACGCGCTCGCTCAAGCGACCGAGGCCACTGTGCAGCGAGCCCAGGGCCTTCTTCTGCAAGTCGATGGCCAGCCGGTCGACGCGAGCGACCAGCGTGCCCACGTCCGGCTCGGCCACCTCCGGGAGCTCCGGGCGGGCGATCTGCCCGGCCAGCGTCGTCCGCACCTGGCCCGCCTCGTCGCGGAGGCCGCGGGTCAGGTCCTGGCGGGCGGCCTGCGTTCGGGCGACCAGCGAGGTGGCCGCGTC
>JBCCAW010000388.1:0-5686 GCA_039814655.1 Myxococcota bacterium
GCCGCCGGCGAGCGTCTCCGCGAGGGCGGCGAAGGCCGCGTCTGCGCCGACCTCGCCGGGGAGCCCCAGCGCCGCCGCGATCCCCGCCGTGAGCGACGCGCGCCCCGCCCGTTCTTCTTCCGCGTCCGCCTCCGTTGTCAGCCCGAGGGCCACGCGCTCGTCGATGTCGTCGCCGGCCCACCAGCCGGCGAAGGTCGCCGTGTCGTGCGTGTCGAGAGCCACCACGGACACGTGCGGCGGCGCGTCCCAGCAGGGATGCGTCGCCCGGGCACCGAACTGAAAGACCCACGTGCGCCGAAGACCGCGCTCGGCCATCGACGCGCGTACCTCCGGCGGCACCGTCCCGAGGTCCTCGCCCACGATGCGACAGCCGTGGCGACGTCCCAGCAAGGCGACCAGAGCGAAGAGCTCCTCCGGCGCCTCGTGCCGCACGTAGAGGCCTTCGCTGCCGGGCATGCCCGCGGGGATCCAGAAGAGCCGCCGAAGCCAGGCCACGTGGTCGATACGCAGGCTGGCGGCCGGCCGAAGGTGATGCTCGAGCAAGGCGATGAGGTGGGCGTAGCCGCTGGCTCGGAGCCGGCCGGGATGGAGCGGCGGAAAGCCCCAGTTCTGCCCACCGACGAAGAGCGGGTCCGGCGGCGCCCCGGCGGCGACGCCGGACACGTAGAGCTCCGCGTGCGCCGCCACGTCGTAGGCGTCCGGGTGAACACCGAGGGGCAGGTCCAGGTGAAGGGGCCGGCGCGCGGCCAGCTCCGAGAGCTGGGCCCGGGCCAGCCACTGTCCGTAGCGGTGGCGAAGGGCGACGCGCGCTCGCTCCGGGGCCGCGTGCGCGGCGGCCCGGTGCGCCGCGTAGGCGACGACGTTCGGCGCGGCCTCGAGAAAGGCCGCGAAGGCAAGGGCCCGGTCTCCGGCCACGGAGGCAGCGAGCGCGTCGAGCGCGGCGCTTCGGTGCGCCGTGAGCGCCGGCCAGTCCACGTGCCGGCAGCCCGGGCGGAGCGGGTCCGGTACCGTGAGCGCGGGACGGGCGCCGAGCAGCCGCTGCGCCTCCGGGCTCGCCTCGCGCTCGGGGCTCGCCGCCAGGTCGACGAAGAGCTCGTTCCACTGGAGTCGCGACGCCGCAGCGTAGGGGCTGCACTCGTTCCAGGGCGGCTCGGTCAGGAGCGGGAGCAGCGGCAGCGTCACGACGCCCTCCGCCCCCGCTTCCGCCAGCGCGCCCGCCATGCGCCCGAGCGTTCCGAAGTCGCCCACCTCGCCGTGCTCGTCATGAAGCGCGTAGAGCGGCGCAAAGACCGTGAAGCCGGCCGCCGTGGGCGCCTCGAGGGGCGCCGGCGCCGCGATGAGGAGGCAGTGATGCTCCCGGCCGGCGGCGTCGCCGACGACGAGGCCGTGGAGCCCCTCGGGGACCGGCGGCAGCGCGATCTCGCCCTTCGCCCCCACGGCGGCCTCGACGCGGCGCGGCGCGGCGCCTTCCGGCGTGAGCTTCAGGGCGACGCGCGTGCCCGGCGTGAGCGCCGTGGGGAGCGGCGCACCGGCCAAGTGCGCGGGGGGCACCGGGGGCTGGCGTCGCGCCCGCAGCGCGTCTTCGGCGTCGGCGGCGCCCTCGATGGGGACGCCGAGGGCCCGAAGCACGGCGAGCGTGGCCTCGTCGCTGGCCCGGCGCTTCGTGCCGAGGGCATCCTCGTAGCTTCGCTCGAGGCCATGGGCGGCGGCGAGGCGGTCGAGCGCGCTCGCCGCCGGCGCAACGGAAGGCGCGGACACCTGCGCGTCGTACCATGGGCCATGGCGCGTGGTGAGAACGAAGCGGGGAGTCGCGGTCACGCCGGTCTGGTCATCGGCGTCACCTTCGCCGTGGCCTGCTTGGCGTCGCTCCTGGTCGTGCTGGCCGTTCGCCAAGAGCCCGCCGAGGCGCCGCTGCCGGTGACGGCGCCCGCGCCCTTCGTCGGGGCCCACGGGCTCCTGACCGGCCTCCGCTGGCGCGACTGTGTCGAGGGCCTGCCGCCGCCGCCGCTCGAAGCGTCGCTTCGTGTGCGTGGGTACGTCGCGCAGGGTCCCCCGCGTGCGGCGCCGTCCCCGGTCGCCGACGCCGGTCTCGGGCCCGGCTGCGGGCTCGTGCTGGTACGCGGGGACGGCCCGCGTCCCGGGGCCAGCTGTAGCCAGCGCGCCGTGGCGCGGGCCCACTGTGGCGACGCGCCCATCGCGTTCTCCGGAAGCGAGTCCGGCCGGACCCTCACGGCCTTCGCGCTGCCGGGCTTCTCGCCCGACGACGCAGCGACGCTGCCCCTCGACGAACGCCTGGCCCATGCGGAAGCCGCGCGGCTGCTGGCGGCGGCGGGCTACGAAGCCGGGGACCTCGGCGTCGCCGTGGCGGTGACGGGGACCGGTGACCTGACGCTCCCGCTGCCGCCGCCGCCGGCGACGGGTTGCGTCGCCCTCGTCGCGACGGTCTCCGGGGACCACGAGCTGGTGAACATCGAACATGGCGGGGGCCTCCGCGGCCAGAGCCGGCCGGCAGGCTCGGGACCCGAGCGGCGAACGCTCCTCGGGCTCCCGCACTGCGCCGGCCCCGGGGGCGTCGGGACGCTCCGGGCCACGAAGGTCGCTCCGGCGGGCGGCCTCCAGGTCCTCTATCGGGCCTACACGCCGCCCGCGGGTCCCGGCGCGCGGGGCACGGTGCGGCCCCTCCGTCGCGTGAGCGCCTCGCTCGCGACGCTCATCGCCGAGACCCCCGCACGCTGAAGGTCCGGGCTCACGCCGACGTTGACGGCTGGACGCCTTCGGGTGACGTTCGCGCGTCGTCCATGGCGTACAAGAAGTCCGAGATCAGCGCCGCGCAGATCGTCGATGCGGCCATGCGGGTGCTAGCACGCCAGGGCTACGCGCGGACCTCTCTTCTGGACATCGCCCGGGAGGCGGGCATGTCCAAGGGCGCGCTCCACTATCACTTCCCGACCAAGGAGGCGCTCATTCAGGTCGTGCTCGAGGCAGCCTGCGACCGGGTGCAGGCGCGCACCCTCGAGGCCTGGTCGCCCGCGGACGGGGCCTTCGTCTCCCTCCGGCGGAGCCTGGCGACGCTCTGGGAGGTGCGGGCCGCACGCTCGAGCGAAGCTCTGGTCATCGCGGACCTGCTCAGCCTCAGCCTCAACGACCCGGCCCTTCGCCCGCAGCTCGCCAAGTTCTACGCGCACAGCGCCGCCCAGGTGCAGAGCTACCTCGAGGAGCAGCTTCTGCCCCTGGGCCTTCGTCCCAAGGTGGACCTGGCCGTGCTTCCGCGCCTCGTCATCGGTCTCCTCGACGGTCTCGTGATGCAGGTCTTCGTCGACCCGGCGGCGCTGACGCCGACGCAGGTCGTGACCGCCGTCGAGACGCTCGCGCTCGGACTCTTCGAGCCGCAGATCGGGAAGCGATGAGCGATCCCTTTGCGGAGGTGCTCGCCCAGGACGCCGCCGTCGACGTGCTCCGCCGAGCCCTCGCGGCGGACCGGCTGGCAAGCGCCTACCTCTTCATGGGGCCGAGCGGCGTCGGCAAGGAGCGCACGGCCCTCGCCCTCGCGGCGGCAACGCTGGGTTCCGAGCACGCCGCGCGCATCGCCGCGGACAATCATCCGGACGTACGCCGCTTTCGGCCCCGGGACGACGGCCACCGGAACCTCAAGGTCGAGACGCTTCGAAAGGAGGTGCTCCCCTACGCGGAGTTCGCGCCCTTCGAGGGGCCCCACGCCTTCGTGATCTTCCCGGAGGCCGACGTGAGTTTCCCGGAGGCGCATCCCGGGAGCGCCAATGCGCTGCTCAAGACCCTCGAGGAACCGCGGCAGAAGGTCACCTTCGTGCTCCTCGCGGAGCGCCCGGACCGGCTTCTCCCGACCATTCGCTCGCGCTGCCAGCCCCTCCGCTTTCGGCGGCTGCACCGCGAGGCGCTCCTGCGCATCCTCGCCGATGCAGGCGTGCCCGACGACGTGGGGCTCGTCGCCGCCGCGCTCGCCGGCGGCCGCGCGGACCTCGCGCTCCGTCTCGCCGAGGACGACCGAGCGGCGGACCTGCTGGCGCTGGCGCTGAAGGTCGACGCGGCGCTGGCCGAACGGCGCCCGGGACTGCTCGTGGACGTCGCGGATACGCTCGCCAAGGCCCCGGACCGGGCGCTGACGCTGGATGCGCTCGCGCTCTTCTATCGGGACCTCGCGAGCGTGGGCCTCGGCCGGCCTCGGGACACGCTGCACTTCGCGCACGCTGCCGAGACCCTCGAGGCGCGGGCCGCGACGGTGCCGCCGGGCGTCGCCGCGGCGCGCGTCGGTCTCCTGAGCCTCGTGCGCGGCGACCTCGAGGCCAACGCGAGCCCCGGCGTGGCCATGGACGCGCTGCTCCATCGGCTCCGAACCGCGAGGCCATGACGCTTGAGCTCTCCATCCAGCTGGACGAGCCCCGGCGACGCTACGACGCGGGCGACGAGGTAATCGGGACCGTCCACGCCCGCGGCGTATCGGGCGAAGCGCTCCAGCTGGCGCTGGACTGGGTCACGGAAGGGCGCGGGGACCCCGAGCAGCATGAGGTCGCCAGCCAGCCGCTGCGTGAGCCGACACCCGACGGCGGCCGCCTCGCCTACCGCTTCCACCTTCGCATGCCCGACGAGCCGCGGGGCTACGCGGGCGCGCTCTTCCGGCTCGGCTATCGACTGCGGGCGGTCGCCACGCATCGCGAGCGGGAAGAGGCCGTCGTCACGCTTCCGCTCGAGACCCCGACGCGGCCGCCGCCCGTCGTGCTGGACGCCGTGGCGAGGGGGAGCACGGGTCTCGACAAGGGCTGCCTTGGGTGCTCTTCGCTGCTCATGCTCCAGCCCCTCGCCTGGGTCCTCAGCGGCGGAGATTTCGCGAGCCTGGGCGGCGGCCTCTTTTGCTTCCTGGCCTGCCTCGGCGCCCTCGGCGTCTCCCTGTTCCTCGGAACGGTGCTCGCCGAACAGCGCATTGGCCGCGTGCGCATCGACCTCACGCCACCGGCGCTGGGGACCGGCTATCGCGAGGCCGTGGCCGAGTCCGCTCTGAGGTGCCGGGTCCGCTTTCGTGCTCGCGTTCCCACGCCGCCCACGGTGCGCGCGACGCTCGTCGTCCGCGAGTCGACGCGCCAGGGCGATGGCTCGACGACGCGCACGCTGCGGCATGTGCTCTTCGAGAGCGCCGCGACGCTCGACGCCGTGCGCGCGGGGGACCACGAGGGCCTGCTCTCGCTCCCTCCACCCAGGAGCGCGCCGCCGGCCTTCTCCGTCGGGCACACGTCCGTCTCCTGGGAGGTGCGCGTGGACATCGACATCCCGGACTGGCCCGATTGGACGCAGACCATCGCCCTGCCGGCGCGCGTGAGCGCCTGACGAGGGCCTCAGGGCAGGGAGCAGGCGAAGGGCTCGATGCCCGCGAGCTCGGGCAGGTCCGAGGTCGTGAAGTCGCCCTCCTCGGCAAAGCTCTCCATGGTCTCGGGCCTCTCCACGGCGCGCACGAACCAGTCCCGCATGACCTCACCGGCCACGCTCCCGGTAAAGAACTCGTCCCGCGGGCTCACCACGTGCACGGACATGTCGCTCGCGCTGGTGAGGTAGTAGTGGACGCCGGGCAGGTCTTCCGCCGCGCAGTAGCTTTCGCGGAGCGCGTTGGCGTAGTCGCCGGGGGTCTCGAAGAAGGCGTCGCCGCTCGCCGTCGCGTCGA
>JBCCAW010000625.1:0-3430 GCA_039814655.1 Myxococcota bacterium
CCCGCGCAGTCTCAGCGCATGTGACGACTGCTCCAGCAAAAAATAGCCGTCACCACCGATAAAGTTACCCTTCACGTTCATCCCTGCGGCGGCGCGCCGTAGCCCGGCTGCCCCGGTCCGGCTCCGAACCCGGGTGGACGCCGAGGGGGAGCCCCGGTCGCCGGTGCCCCCGTCGACTCGTCGTCTCCCCCGTCGGACCCGTCGTTCCCAAACTCGGCCATCGTTCCTACTCCGCCCCGGAACGCTTCGTCCGCGGCTCCGGGACCATAATACAGGGGGTGGGCCTCGTCCCTCCCCTCTCCCCATTGCGGCACGTTCAACGGCCTGGCCCACCGACCGTTCCTCCCGCCCGTGTCGGCGCCCCCCAACGATCTTCCCGAGGACCTCGACGCAGCTCTCCGCGAAGAGCTGCTCAGCTGCATCGAGGCCGCGGTGCGTGGAGCCAACGAGAAGCTTGGCTCTCTGCCGGTCCCGGAAGCTCTGTCCGAGCTGCTGGCGCTGCTCGCGGGTGCCGATTCCCTCGGGCTCCCGGCGATGGCGCGAGTGGCCCGGGGACTCGAGGGCGCGCTCCGCCGCGCTTCGCCCGACGAGGCCGGGAAGCTGGCCCTTCGAGCGCTGGCCGTGCTCCGCGCGCAGCTCGACGACGCGCGGGGCGGCACGGGCTACGAGTGCGTCGCGTCCTTCTTCGCCGCCCTCGAAGACCACGGCGCCGAGCTGCCGCCCATGGAGCCGGGGGCTCCGGCGGGCGCGCTCACCGAGCTGCTCTTGGCCTCCGGCGGCGCGCGGGCCGAGCATGTAGCGCTGGCGCGCGAGGCCCAGCGCAGGGGCGACGGGCGTCCCCTCGGCGAGATCCTCCTGAGCGTGGGCCAAGTCGACGCGGGTACGCTCGGCGACCTTCTCGCCCTCGAGTTGGCCGCGCGGGAGGCCCAAGAAGCCGCGGGCCGTCCGCCGCTCCGCGCGGTGACCGTGCGCTCTCTCGAGCGCGCGCTACAGGGCCTCGACGCCGCCGCACGCGTGCTCTCCGGCCTCCCGACCGCGGGGCGCGACGCGCTTCCCGAGGGGCTCGACGCGCTTCGCGTCACCCTCGAGGAAGGCGTCGAGGCGCTCGGATCCGCCGCCGCCGAGTGGGGCTACGTGAGCGCCGAAGGGCTCCTTTCGCACGCGACGCGAGAGGGGCGCGCCGCCGCACGCCGATGCGGGGTCACCGCGAAGCTCACCCACCGGGGAGCTGCGTCCGTCCGGCTCGACGCCACGCTGGCCCGGGCCCTGGGGGGGCCGCTCGGCGAGCTGGTGCGCCACGCCATCGACCAGGGAGCGACCGCGCTCGCCTTGGCAGCGTCGCCCGCACCGGGAAGCTGGCGCCTCCGGGTGGAAGGCGCGCCGAGCCCGAAGGGCGCCCTCGAGCGGTGGAGTCGCCACGCCGCCGTCGTGGCCCTCGGCGCGCAGGCCACCACGAACGCCACCGGCGATCTGCTCCTCGACCTGCCGCGCGGCTGGTAGAGCCTCACCGCGGCGGCCGACGTCCGCCATCGCGCGCGGCGCTTCTCTGCGCGTCAGACGAAGCAGGAGCTGCTCCCCATGACGGAACCATCGCATTTTCCGATGGAATTTCTTAGTCTGTTACGCTAGCGAAACGCGTAATATCTGTTATCAGGGCGCGCGGCAGGGGGAAGGAAGGACCAGAACCAATGACGGGTAGTAAGAAGGGACACGCGGTCGAGGCCGCGAGGCGCCTCTTCGACGCGAACGGGTTCCATAACACCGGTATCGACGCGGTGGTCACGGGTGCGGAGGTAGCGCGCATGACGCTCTACAAGCACTTCCGTTCCAAAGATGGCCTCGTGCAGGCCACGGTCCGGCACCACACGGAGCGCTTCGCTGGCTACCTGGAAGCCACCGTGGCCGAGAGCCCCGATCCCATCGAGGGCCTCGCGAACGGCTTCGGCCAATGGTGGCGCGGCGAGTCGCCGTTCGGTGCCTATCGAGGCTCCTACCTCCACAAGGCGTTGGCCGAGTTCTCGGGCATCAGCGAGACCATCGAGGCGGCGGCGCTCGAGGGCGTCACGCGCCTGCGCGAGCTCTGCACGAAGGCCGCGACGGATGCAGGCCTCTCCGAGCCCGCAGCCTTCGGAGACCAGCTTTGGCTGCTCGTGTCCGGCGCGAGCGAGGCGGCGCTCAGCAGCGATGCCACGCAGGTGGAGGTGACCTTCCGCCGGGCCCTCGGATCGCTGCGCCGCGCCCACGCCAACTGAACGAGTACGCAGCATGCATCACCGTCCGGAGGTGCATGCGCGGGTAGTCACGAAGCCGACACGTGCTGCGCGCTAAAAAGCGCGCAGTCTCCGCGAGCACCCGGAGCGCTTCATCATGGCCGAGCCCAGCAACCGTCCGCCGCCTCCTCGCGAGCCTCGTTCTTTCCTCCTCCCCATCGCCGCGGCGGTGGTAGGGGGTTTCCTTCTTTTCGCGATCCCGACCTTCGGTCAGGCGCCGCACGAGGAGGAGGCCGAAGTGGAGGAGACGGCGCCCGAGGACGTCGAGGTGATGGTCACCGTGCGCAGCGAGCCCAACACGGCCTTCGTGCGCGTGGACGGCGTACTGAAGGGCGAGACGCCCTGCGACCTCGAACTCCAGTCCGGCCGTGAGGTCGAGATCAAACTGGAAAAGCCCGGTTACCGGGCCGCGACACAGACCGTGACCCCGGAGGTGGGCCAAGACCCCCTCGACTTCTCGCTGCAGGCGGCGCAGTTCGCCATGGCCATCGAGTGCAACGAAGACGGCGCCACGGTGCTCGTCAACGGCGCGCCGGTGGAGGACCTCGCGAACATCGACCTCGGCGAGTCGCTCCCCGAGGCGCTCGAGGTCGAGGTGTCCAAGCGAGGCTTCCAGTCCTACGCGACGACGCTCTCCGCGAGCGACTTCGCGCCGGCAGAGGGCAAGATGTTCAAGCGCCTCTCGGTCACGCTGGAGCGGGCCGCTCGACGCGGCGGCGGGAGCCGGCGCGCACCGCGCATGCAGGGCCCCGTCCCCTCGAACCCCTTCGGCTGAGGGGGCCCCGCCGCCCGCAGGCGTGATAAAGCGCTCGCATGAGCGACGAGGAAGGCCCCCACGCGGCAGGGCTCAACCGAACGAGCCGCCGACTGACGCAGGAGCGTAGCCAAGGCGCCAGCCAGGCCATGCTTCACGCCACGGGGCTGAGCCGCGAGGATCTCGCCAAGGCCCAGGTCGGCATCGCGGGGGTTTGGTACGACGGCAACCCCTGCAACATGCACCTCGGGGACCTGGCCCGGCGCGTGCGTGCTTCCGTGGTGGCCAGCGAGCTCGTGGGCATGCGCTTCTTTACCGTCGGCGTGTCCGACGGGATCAGCATGGGCACGGACGGCATGAGCTACTCGCTGCCGTCCCGGGAGCTCATCGCCGATTCCGTCGAGAC
>JBCCAW010000416.1:0-5389 GCA_039814655.1 Myxococcota bacterium
GGGCGCGGCCCTGCTGCGCGGCCCGCTCGGCGCCGCCGAGCTTCGCCGCGCGGTGCGCTCGGCCGCGGCCCCGGCCCCGGCCCCGGTCCCGGCGGAGGGCATCGACGGCGAGCATTGGGGCGCGTTGCCGGCGCCGCCGCCGCGGGCCTACACGGACGCGCAGCTCGAGCGGCTCCGGAACCTGCGAAGCTCGCTCTCCTGTGAGTGTCCGAACCACCTGGCGGCCATCGTGGAAGGGCTGCTGGCCTTCGAACGCTACGCGACGTCCTGCGCGAACGAGACCGTCGCCGACGCGCGCTTGCATGCACGGCTGGCCGACGGGACGGGCAAGGCGCGCGGGCTCATGGAGTCGCTCCTGGCGGAAGTGATTCGTCAAGACGGCCTGAGCGTTTGAGCCGCCTCCCGCGCCGGGTCAGACCCGCGGGGTGCGTCGTCGCCTCCTCGCGGTCGGGCTCCCCCTCGCGCTGCTGCTGAGCTTCGTGCCCTGGTGGCGCTACGCGCTTCGCGTCGCCGACGGGATGACGAAGGCGCGCAACGGCAGCCTGGCGCCCGTGGAGGTACCTGGCGATGTCGACCATCACCTCCGCGTCGAGGTGGGCCCTCCGGCCGCCACGCTCGACGTATGGGTCCTCGACCCGCCGCCGGCGTCCCGGCGCGCCGAGGCACCCGTGGACACGGTGCTCGTCCTCCACGGCATCCGCGATCGCAAGGAGACCATGAAGGGCCTCGGCGAACGCTATCGCCGCGCCGGCCTCCGCGCCGTGCTGGTGGACCTGCGCGGTCACGGGCAGTCGAGCCCCACGCGCCTGGGCTTCGGCGCGCACGAGACCCGTGACCTCGTTCAGGTCCTCGACCGCCTCGAGGCCGAGGAGCTCGGCCCCGGGCGCGTGGGCGTCTACGGACCGAGCTACGGGGCCGCCATCGCCCTTCAGCTCGCCGCGGTGGAGTCCCGGGTGGTGCGGACCTTCGCCACGGGAGGCTTCTCCTCCTTCGAGGCCCTCGCCCGGCCGACGCTGGACAACGTATGGGGCGGCCTCGACCCCTTCGTGCCCGAGGCCGTGACCACGTACCTGGTGAACCGCGCGGCGTCCGCCGGCGGCTTCGCGCCGCAGCAGGCCTCGCCGCTCGCGGCGGCCCGGAGCATCCGCAGCCGGGTCGTGATGGCCCACGGCACCGAGGACCAGCTCCTTCCCTTCGCCCAGGCCGAGGCCGTGGCCCGCGCCTGCGCGCCCCATTGCGAGCTCGTGGCCTTGGAAGGCCAGGACCATCATGGGTCCCTCGGCGGTCCCGTGGTCCGCGAGCGCAGCTACCGGCTCTTCACGGGCCGAAGCTACGGTCCGCGTTGACGACGTCCGCCGTCCCAGGAGTGCACGAGACCGTTCCCCGAAAGCCGCTGTACCTGGCCCACCCGGCCGTGCGATCCCCTGTTCAAAGGACGCGAGAGCATGAGCCACGAAGCGCGCGGCGCGAAGGTCGCCGACTGGAACGAGCTGAAGGACCGCGAACCCGCCTACGCGCTGGTCGAGGAGGTCGACCTGGTCGTAGTCCGCTACGGCGACGAGGTGTCCGTGCTCTATGGGCGCTGCCTGCACCGCGGTGCGCTCATGGCCGACGGCCACGTCGAGGGCGACAACCTCATCTGCGGCGTGCACGGCTGGGACTACCGCTTCGACACGGGCGTGAGCGCCTATGACAACGCGGAGTTCCTTCACAAGTTCCCGGCCTGGGTGGAGGGCGACGCGGTCTTCGTCGACGCCGACGCCGTCGCGGCCTTCGCGCGGGAGCATCCGCAGCCCTACGACCGCAAGACCTACCTCGGGCTCTATCAGGACCCGCACGGCACGGCGGCCGAGCCCTACAACAAGCACATCCAGAGCCTCGCCAAGGAGGGGCTCTCGAAGACCGGCCACCACGGCCCGACGAGCGCCATGGGCGTGCCGCTCACGGAGCTTCCGCGCTGGCAGGACCTGCAGCTCCTGACGGCGCAGCTCTGGCGGACGCCGCTCCTCGATGAGGCCGAGGTCGGCACGGAGGTGGTCATCGGTCCGGCGGCGACGAAGCCCCTCGAGCTCTCGATCCCCCTCTTCGTGAGCGACATGAGCTACGGCGCGCTCAGCGAGGAGGCCAAGGTCGCCCTCGCGACCGGCGCCGAGCTGGCGGGCACGGGCATCTGCTCCGGCGAAGGCGGCATGCTGCCGGAAGAGCAGGCGGCGAACGGCCGCTACTTCTACGAGCTCGCCTCGGCGCGCTTCGGCTGGGATCTCGAGAAGGTGAAGAAGGTTCAAGCCTTCCACTTCAAGGGCGGCCAGGGCGCCAAGACGGGCACCGGCGGGCATCTGCCCGGGCACAAGGTGCAGGGGAAGATCGCCGAGATCCGCGGCCTCGAGCCCGGCGTGCCGGCCATCAGCCCGGCGACCTTCCCGGACATTCATGGTCGCGCGGGGTTCAAGGAGATCATGGCCGAGGTGCGCGAGGTGAGCGGCGGCATCCCCTGCGGCTTCAAGATCAGCGCGCAGCACATCGAGCGCGACCTCGACTTCTGCCTCGACGCCGGCGCGGACTACGTGATTCTCGACGGCCGAGGCGGCGGCACGGGCGCGGCGCCGGAGATCTTCAAGCAGAACATCAGCGTGCCGACCATGGCGGCGCTCGCCCGGGCGCGCCGGCACCTCGACCGGCGCGGCGCGCGGGACGTGTCGCTGATCATCACGGGCGGGCTCCGCACCGAGAGCGACTTCGTGAAGGCTCTGGCCCTCGGGGCCGACGCCATCGCCGTGAGCAACGCGGCGCTGCAAGCCATCGGCTGCCTCGGCATGCGCGCCTGCCACACCAACAACTGCCCCGTGGGCATCGCGACCATGAAGCCCGGGCTTCGCCGGCGCCTCGAGATCGACAAGTCGGCGCAGCGCCTCGCGACCTACTTCGAGGCGACGGTGGACCTGATGAAGATCCTCGCTCGGGCGTGCGGGCACGACCACTTGCGCGAGTTCAGCGCCGACGATTTGACGAGCTGGAAGAAGGACGTCGCGGACCTCGTCGGCGTCCCTTACGCCGGCGTCGGCGCCTACGACGGGGGGCATTGAGATGGCGAAGCAGGGCGACGCGAACAAACGTTGGCTGAAGGTGCTCGAGCCCGGCGAGCTGCCCGAGGGGCGGGTGAAGCCCGTCACCTGCGAGCACACGACCGTGTGCATGACGCACTTCGAGGGGCAGTTTGGCGCCCTCGACAACCGCTGCCCGCACCAGGGCGGGCCCCTCGGCGAAGGCAGCATCGAAAACGGGTGGCTTCGCTGCCCCTGGCACGGCTGGGATTACCACCCGACGACCGGCGAGGTGCCCGGCGGCCACGACGACTTCTTGGACACCTACGAGGTGGAGGTCCGGGGCGACGGCGTCTACATCGCGCTCCCGGAAGAGAAGGCGCACGTCCAGACCGTGGGCGACGTGATGGCCGAGACCATGGTGGCGTGGGGCGTGAAGAACGTCTTCGGCATGGTGGGGCACTCGAACCTCGGCCTGGCCGACGGGCTCCGGCGCCAGGAGGCGCAGGGCAAGCTGCGCTTCTTCGGCATTCGCCATGAGGGCGCGGCGGCCTTCGCCGCGAGCGGCTACGGCAAGCTCACCGGCGGCCTCGCGGCGTGCCTGGGCATCGCCGGGCCGGGCTCGACCAACCTGCTCACGGGGCTCTGGGACGCGAACGTGGACCGGGCGCCGGCGCTGGCCCTGAGCGGCCAGGTCGACACGCAGGTGCTCGGGCCGGGCGCGTTCCAGGAGATCGATCTGGCCGCGGCCTTCGGCAAGGTGGCCCAGTGGACGCAGACCGTGCTCCACAGCTCGAAGCACAGCCAGCTCGTGGACCTCGCCTGCAAGAGCGCGCTGACCCATCGCGGCGTGAGCCACCTGATCTTCCCGGACGAGGTGCAGCACCTCGAGGTGCCCCAGGCGCAGGCCAGCGGGCCCGAGGGGCGCATGCCCGCGCGGGAGATCGCTCCGCCGGCGGCGGCGCTGGCGGCCGCGAGCGAGGCGCTGGCCGCGGCGAAGCGGCCCGTGTTCATCGTGGGCTACGGGTCCAAGGACCACATGGCGGAGGTGACGGCGCTGGCCGAGAGCCTGAACGCGCCGGTGCTCACGACCTTCAAGGGCAAGGGGCTCATCAGCGACCACCACCCGCTCGGCTGCGGCGTGCTCGGGCGCTCGGGGACGCCCATTGCCAGCTGGTTCATGAACGAGGCGGACCTGCTCGTGGTGTTCGGCGCGAGCTTTTCGAACCACACGGGCATCACCCCGAAGATCAAGACCATCCAGGTGGACTTCGACCCGGCACAGATCGCGCGCTTCCACGCGATCGACCTGCCCGTGCTCGGCGAGGTGGGCGTGACGGCGACGCTGCTCCGGGAGCGGGTCGCCGGGAAGGCCGAGGCCACGGACCAGCGCGAGGAGATCGCGGCGCGCTGGGCCATCTGGCGGGCGGAGAAGGAACGGCGGCTGGCGGAGCGGAGCGACGAAGGGCTCAGCGCCGTCGCGCTCTTCAGCGCGATGAACCGCACCGTGCCCGAGGACGCGATCCTCGCGGTGGACGTGGGCAACAACACCTACTCCTTCGGGCGCTACTTCGAGCCGACGGCGCAGTCGATTCTGATGAGCGGCTACCTCGGGAGCATCGGTTTCGCGCTGCCGGCGGCCATGGGCGCGTGGGCGGCGACGACGGAGCCGGGGAGCGCGCACGCCGGGCGGAAGGTGCTGAGCGTGAGCGGCGACGGTGGGCTCGGGCAGTACCTCGCGGAGCTCACGACCCTGAAGCGCTACGGCATGGACGTGACCCACGTGGTCATGAACAACAGCGAGCTCGGGAAGATCTCGAAGGAGCAGCGCGCGGCGCGCTGGGACGTGTGGCAGACGTCGCTCTCGAACCCGAACTTCGCGCAGTTCGCCGAGAACTGCGGGATCCTGGGCCTGCGCGTGACCGAGGAGTCGGAGCTCGACGCGGCGCTCACCCGGGCCATCGCGCACGACGGCCCGGCGCTGGTCGAAGTGATGACCGACGCGCTGCTGATCTGAGCATGGCGGCGTAGTCTGATGGGCGGCGCGATCTGATGGGCGAGGCAATCGTGGAGGCGGGCTTCGCCTACCTCGGGCTCGGGCTCGCGGTGGGCGTGCTCTTTCTGCTCTTCGGCGTGGGGCGCGTGGACGAGGGCGCGCGGGGCTGGTCGCTCGGCCGCCTCGGCTTTCGCCTGACGGTGCTGCCGGGATGCGTGGTGCTCTGGCCGCTGGTGCTGGTCCGCTGGGTGCAGGGGAGCCAGCCGGAGGATGGGGTGCCGCCGGGCTTAGGCTCGGATTGGGAGACGGGGTCGGGGTCGGACACGGACACGGACACGGAAACGGAAACGGA
>JBCCAW010000113.1:0-12715 GCA_039814655.1 Myxococcota bacterium
ATCACGAGCGGCCTCGAGGGCGCCTGGACCTCGACGCCGGTGCAGTGGGGTCACGAGTACTTCCGGAACCTCTTCGACTACGAGTGGGAGCTCACGCGGAGCCCCGCCGGCGCCCAGCAGTGGCAGCCCGTCGGCGTCGAAGCGACCGTGCCCGACGCGCACCGCCCGGGGCAGCGCCACCTCCCCATGATGCTCACGACGGACCTCGCGCTGAAGGAGGACCCGGCCTACGGGCCGATCTCCCGGGCCTTCTATGAGAACCCGGAGACCTTCGAGGACGCCTTCGCGCGCGCCTGGTTCAAGCTGACGCATCGGGACATGGGCCCGCACGCGCGGCTCCTCGGCGCCGAGGTGCCGGAGCCCCAGCTCTGGCAGGACCCGGTGCCGGCCGCG
Organism: Myxococcota bacterium; assembly: GCA_039814655.1. GTDB lineage: Bacteria > Myxococcota_A > Polyangia > Polyangiales > Houyiibacteriaceae > CALCTH01. The sequence goes on from JBCCAW010000113.1 coordinate 394, forward strand.
GACCACCCGCTCGTTGACGCGAGCGACGTTCAGGCGCTCAAGCGCGCCATTCTCGCGACGGACCTCACGCCGGCGCAGCTCGTGCGCACGGCCTGGGCCGCGGCGAGCACCTACCGGGACACGGACATGCGTGGCGGCGCGAACGGCGCACGGCTCCGGCTGGCTCCGCAGCGCGGCTGGGCGGCCAACGAGCCCGCGGCCCTCGCCAGCGTTCTCGACACGCTCACGGAGGTGCAGAGCGCCTTCAACGGGCGTCAGCGCGGCGGCAAGCGCGTCTCCCTCGCCGACCTCATCGTGCTCGGCGCCGCCGCCGGCATCGAAGCGGCCGCTGCCGAGGCCGGGGTGACCATCGAGGTGCCCTTCACCCCGGGCCGCACGGACGCCACCGCCGAGATGACCGACGCGGCGTCCTTCTCCGTGCTCGAGCCGGAGACCGATGGCTTCCGCAACTACCTGACGGCGGAGACGGAGCAGGCGGAGCTGGAGGCGCTCATAGGGCGCGCGGACATGCTCACGCTGACCGCGGCGGAGATGACCGTGATCGTGGGCGGCCTTCGCGTGCTCGGCGCGAACCACGGCGACTCCGCCGCTGGCGTCTTCACGGCCAATCCCGGCCAGCTCAGCAACGACTTCTTCGTGAATCTGCTCGACATGGACGTCGAGTGGCAGCGCGGCGAAGGCAACCTCTTCGAGGGCCGGCGCCGTGGGAGCGACGAGGTCGTCTGGACCGGGAGCGCCGTGGACCTCGTCTTCGGCTCGAACTCCCAGCTCCGTGGCCTCGCGGAGGTCTACGCGGCGTCGGACGCCAAGGAGAAGTTCGTCGCGGACTTCGTGGCGGCCTGGACCAAGGTCATGCGCCTCGACCGCTTCGACCTGGCGCGCTGAGCACGACGCGAAGGACGTGCGCGCCCTCGCCGGGAGACCGGCGGGGGCGCGCGCGTTTCGTGGGAGTGGAGCGCCCCGTCAGCACGCCGCCCGCTCAAGCGTAGTCGTCGCGCTTGATGCCGTAGCCGCGCATCTTCTTGTGCAGGTTCGTGCGCTCGACGCCGAGCTTCACGGCGGCGCGGCTGATGTTCCAGCCGGACTCGTGGAGCGTCTCGAGGATGTACTGGCGTTCGGCATGCTCGCGGTACTCGCGGAGCGTGAGCCGCTTGCCCTCGGGGGCGCGGCGCGGAAGCTCGGGCGCCGCGCCGGCGCGCATGGGCGGCGGGACGCTCGACTGGCGCGCGCGCACCGAGGCCAAGCGGTCCTCCGGCGGGAGGTCCGCCAGCGTGATGCGGTCGCCGCTCAGGATCGCCATGCGCTCGACCACGTTCTTCAGCTCCCGCACGTTGCCGGGCCAGGTCCGCTGCTGCAGGGCCACCAGCACCTCGCCGTCGATGGGCTTCTCCTTGAGGCCGTTGTCCTGGGCAAAGGCCCCCAGGAAGGTCGTGGCCAAGAGCGGCACGTCTTCCCGCCGGGCCCGGAGCGGCGGGCTGGTGATGGGCACCACGGCCAGGCGAAAGTAGAGGTCTTCGCGGAAGCGACCGGCGGCGACCTCGGCCTCGAGGTCCTTGTTCGTGGCGGCCACGAGGCGCACGTCGACCTCGATGCTCCGCTCACTCCCGACGCGGCTGATCTCGCCCTCCTGGATGGCGCGGAGCACCTTGGCCTGCGCCGAGGCGCTCATGTCGCCGATCTCGTCGAGAAAGAGCGTACCGCCGCTGGCCTGCTCGAACATCCCCTTTCGCCGCTGCGACGCGCCGGTAAAGGCCCCGCGCTCGTAGCCGAAGAGCTCGCTCTCGATGAGCTCTGCGGGGATGGCCGCGCAGTTGACCTTGACGAAGGAGCGGCGCGCTCGCGTCGAGAGCCGGTGCAGCGCGCGGGCCACGAGCTCCTTGCCCGTGCCGCTTTCGCCGGTGACGAGCACCGTCGCCGGCGTGGGCGCGACCTTCTCGAGCTGGGCGAAGAGCTGGAGCATGGGCCCGCTCTGGCCGATCATCTGGTGGCGCCGGTCCGCCCGGGCCCGGAGCCGCTCCACCTCGCGATGGAGCGTCCACATCTCGAGCGCGTTCCGCACGCTCACGAGCACCCGGTCCCGGTCGAGGGGCTTTTCGAAGAAGTCCGTGGCGCCGGCCTGCACGGCCTCGACGGCTTCGGCCACCGACGCGTGGCCGCTGATCATCAGCACCGGGAGCCGCGCCGTGGCTGCATCGCCGCGAATGCGATGGAGTGCCTCGACGCCGCTGATGCCCGGCAGCTTGATGTCGAGCAGCACCAGGTCGACGTCCTCTTTGACGAGCGACGCGAGGCCGTCTTCGGCGCTCGCAGCTTCGAGCACGGCGAACCCCGCGCCCTCGAGCACCATGCGCAGCGTACGGCGGATGTTCTTCTCGTCGTCGACGACGAGCACGGTGGCGCTCACGAGCCGCTCCCCTCGCGCGTCACGAGGCGGGCGTGAAGGGCCCGTACGGCCTCGTCCACCTGCGCGTCGGGCAGCGTGATGCGGACCGACGCTTCGTCGCAGGTCATGCCCGTCGCGCCGGGGACCAGGTCTCCGACGGCGCGCGCCACTTCGGCGCGTTGGCCTCCCACGACGGTCACCGTGCCGTGGCCCTCGTGGACCCCGGCGCCGAAGCGTTGGACGAGGTCCTCGGCGAGCCGGGACCAGTCCGGAGCCTCGCGCCGGCGAAGGCGAATGCGCGCGACGTCCTCGGTCGCGGAGAAGGAGGCGTCGACGCCGGCCTCGGCCAGCGCGTCGAGGGCCCCTTCGAAGCCCCGCGCGTGCCGGGCGAAGCGGAGCTCCACCTGCCCCCGGTCGCCGACGACGGCGCAGGGTCGCGACGGCGCGGCGGCGCCCTGGTGCACGTGCGTCTCCTTACCGGGCCGGAACGTGGACCGCGCGCGAATGGCGATGCGCGCCTCCTGGGCCATGGCCACGGCCTTGCCGTGGAGCACCTTGGCCCCGGCGGAGGCCATGCGCCCCATCTCGTCGTAGCGCAGCTCGGGCAGATGCTGGGCGTCCGGCACGACGCGCGGGTCCGCGCTGTAGACGCCGTCCACGTCGCTGTAGATCTCCGCGTGGCTCGCGCCGAGGGCCGCGGCCATGGCGATGGCCGTCGTGTCCGAACCGCCGCGGCCGAGCGTGGTGACCTCGCGCTTGTAGGACATGCCCTGGTAGCCGGCGATGATCACGACGCGGCCGCGGTGCAGCTCGTCTTCGACGCGATGCGGCCGCACGTCGATGATGCGCGCGTCGAAGTGCCGGTCGTTGGTGATGATCCCGCTTTGCGATCCGGTGAAGCTGATGGCCGGCGCGCCACGCTTCTGAATGGCCATCGACAAGAGGGCCATGGACATGCGCTCGCCGGCGCTCAGCAGCATGTCGAGCTCGCGGCGCGGCGGGTTCGTGTCGACCTCCCGGGCGAGGGCCAGGAGCTCGTCCGTGGTCTTGCCCATGGCGCTGACGACGACGACGACGTCGTGCCCGGCGGCCCGCGTGGTTACGACCTTCTCCGCCACCAGGTGCAGCTTCGCTACGTCGGCCACGCTGCTGCCGCCGTACTTCTGCACGACGATGCTCATGGCCGTCGTGTAGCGCGACCGCGGTGTCCACGTCGAGTTCGCTTCGTGCCGCTAGGGCCTGGAAGGCCGCGAAGAGGCTCCGGCGCGGCGCCTCTGGCATGCTGCGTTCGTGCCTCCCCCCGCCGACGGCCCGGACGCCACCGCGGCGTCTTCCGGCACCGCGACGCCGTCCAGCACTGCGGCGGCTTCGGGCACCGCGACGCTTTCGGGTACCGCGTCGCGGCTCCGCGCGCGCGTCGCGGAGGCGGAGGCGGCCATCGAGGCGCTTCTCACCCGCTGGTCGGCGCGCTACGCCGCACGCGCGGCGACGGAAGCCGATGCGGCGCTCGTGGCGTCCTTCGGGGATGAGGCGCGGCCGGCCGCGAGCTCCCTTCACTTTGCGACGGCCACGGAGACGGCCCTCGACGCGGCGGCGCTGGCCCACCACGAGGCGCTCGCCATGCTCACGCTCCTCGGCCGGCGTCTGGCGCTGCTCGGGCTGAGTCCCGCCAGCGCCGGGCAGGGCGTGCCCGCGCTCATGGACGCCTGGGAGGGAGCCGGCACGCCGCTGCCGGCGGCGCTCGCCGATGCCTTGGGGGCGGCCTTCGTCGAGGGCTTCGTGCGCGGACACGGCGAGCGGGACCGGGAACGGTGGCTCGAGGGGCTTCGGGCCCATCAGCCGTTTCTCACGCCAGAGCCGGGCGTGTGCCTTTGGGTCGCCGTGGGCGACCTGGACGCTGCGCGCCTCGCCGAACGCGGCGAGGCCTTTGCCCGAGACGTGCACCGGAAGGGCGCGCGGGCCGCGATCGTGGATCTACGCGCATTGCCCGCGCCCTCGCCAAGGCGGCTCGCCGCCGTCGCCGACGCGCTCGAGGCCTTGGCCATGCTCGGAGTTTCGTGCCTTCTTTTGGCCGAGCCGTGCTGGCACGACACGGCGCCGCCGGGCGGGGCCCTTCGCGTGGTGAGCACGCTCGCCGAGGCCCTCGCCGCCGTGCCGCCTCGAAGGCGTTCGCGCTGGTCCTGGTGGCGGCGGCCGGCGCGTTCCCCGCTGCCGCGTACCGATTAGGACGGCGTCGAGCGGGGCGCAATCGCCGCCGGTTACCTGCGTGCGCGCCATGTATTCGACATCATGGCGCTTTGCCTCGGTGAACGTTGACCCCCCTCCGCGCCACTGCTAAGGCGCCGGGTATTCCGGAGGGTCCATGGGATTGAACCGCAGCATGAATCCGGCGTCACTGGAAAGCGGCCTGGACGAGCGATGCGGGTCAGTCCCAAGGAACGGTCTCAAGGACAGGGCCAAACGACCGAAGATCGCGTTAGGCTCCAATTCGCTCGTCACGAGCCGTACGGGCCACACGGGCGGATTTAGGGGGAGAGCAGACATGCGCAGCAACCTTCGACCGAGCGCCGCGCGGGCCGTGGCCCTCGCCCTGCTCGCCTTCACGGCCAGCGGCCTCGGCCTCGCCGTCGCGCAGCCCCAGACCGACGCTCCGCCCGCCGACACGGCGGCTCCCGCCGACACGGCGGCTCCGCCCGCCGACAGCGAGGCGACGCCCCCGAGCGACGCGGTGGCCGGCCCGGAGGCGGAGACCGGCGCCGTGGGCGCGACGACCACGTCCGCCGAGCGTGACGAGGGCATCGACGCGGGCACCTACGCCGTGCGTCTCCGGGACCTCGAGCAGCGCATCAACGAGCTGAAGGAGCAGATCTTCCGGTCGAAGGCCCGGCTCTCGCTTCTCGCGGAGACGGTGCTGCAGGGCGTCGTCGCCGGGGCCCAGGCGGTGATCGTGCACGAAAACCGCATGTCCGCCTCCTACAAGCTCGTGAAGGCGGTTTACGCGCTCGATGGAGCGCCGATCTTCAACAAGGCCGACGAGGAGGGCACGCTCTCGGACCGCGACGAGCTCGAGGTCTACAACGGCAGCATCGTCCCCGGCGAGCACACCATCACGGTCAACCTCGAGTACCGTGGCCACGGCTACGGCATCTTCAGCTACCTGAAGGGCTACCGGTTCAAGGTCCGCTCCAACTACTCCTTCAGCGCGCCCGAGGGGCGCCTCCTCGAGCTCCGCGTCGTCGGCTACGAGAAGGGTGGGCCGACGGCCCCGCTCGAGGAGCGTCCGGCCATCCGCTACATCGAGCGCGTCGAGGAGCAGTCCCGGCGGAGCGCGGAGGCGAGCCCGGAGGCCAGCGAGTGACGACGTATCGCTCCCGGCCGCGCCGGGGCTGGCTCGCCCTCGCGACGAGTCTCGTGGCGCTTGCGCCGCTGCTGACGGCCTCTTTGGCCGTGGCGCAGAGCCTCGACCGCATCAACGCCGAGCTCTCGGACATGGAAGGGCGCCTCGACGCCGCCGAGCGTGAGCCGCTCACCGTGGAGACGCGGCGGGACGCGAACTACCTCGAGCGCCGGCTCACGGACGGCGAGCTCTACTTCCGCCTCCAGGACTACCTCCGGGCCTCGATCATCTTCACGAACATCGTGGAGAACTACCCGGGGACGCAGTCCTACCCGGACGCGCTGTACTACCTGGGCGAGAGCCTCTACCAGGCCGGCGACCTGCTCGGCGCGCGCACGCGCTTTCGGTCGCTCCTCGAACGGGCGGAGGAGCCGGGCTTCGGCCCCTACGTGCAGCGTACGCTCGGGCGCCTCATCGAGATCGCCATTCGCCTTCGCGACTTCGATGGCGTCGAAGGCTACTTCCAGGCGCTCAGCCGGCTGCCGTCGACGGAGGTCGAAGCGACGAACGCCTACTACCGCGCGAAGTACCTCTACAACCGCGCGGTGCCGAGCGAAGAGGATCTTCGCGAGGCCGGTGAGGGCGCGCCGGTGCCGACCATCGATACGACGCGCCTCGAAGAAGCCCGCCGGGCCTTCGAAGCCGTCCCCGAAGGCAGCCCCTTCTACCCGCAGGCGCGCTACTTCATCGGCGTCGTGCACACGCTGCGCGCCGAGTTCCCCCAGGCCATCGAGGCCTTCCGTCGCGTGCTCCGTGCGGAAGCCAGCACGCGGGAGCAGCGCGACGTCGTCGACCTGACCCAGCTCGCGCTCGGCCGCCTCTACTACGAAACCGAGCAGGTCGAACAGGCCATCGAGGCCTACCAGGGCGTGCCGCGCACGTCCCAGCACATCGACACGGCGCTCTACGAGATCTCCTGGGCCTACATTCGCCTGGGAGACTCGACGCGGGCGGAGCGCGCCCTCGAGGTGCTCGCGGTGGCGACGCCGGACAGCAGCTACATCCCGGACGCGCAGGTGCTCCGCGGCAACCTGCTGCTCCGGAACGGTCGCTTCGACGATTCCGAGCGGGTCTTCCGGGAGGTGCGCGAGGAGTTTGGTCCCATCGACGCCGAGCTTCGCGAGGTGCGGGACCAGCACGAGGACATCGATGCCTACTTCCGTGGTCTCGTGCGGGACAACATGGAGGACTTCGACATCGACGACTTCCTCCCGGCGACGGCACGGCGCTACGTGGACCTCGAAGGCGACTTCGACCGTGCCGTCGGCGTGCTCTCGGATCTGTCGACGGCGCGCCGTCTGGTGGCCGAGACCGATGACCTCGTGCTTCGCCTCTCCGCCGCGCTGCAGGCTTCGAACCGCGTGAGCGTCTTCGGGGACCTCCGGCGGAGCCGAGAGGCCACGACGGCCCTTCGCAACCGCCTCGTGCGCGTGCGCGGGCAGCTCATCGAATACGAACAGCGCAACCTCCCGGCCACGGGCCCGGAGCTCACGGCCGTTCGTGCCGAGCGCCGGCGCATCGAGCAGAGCATGGGCGGCATGCCCACCTCGGACGAAGACTTCGCGGTTCGCGACGACGAGCTCCTTGGGCGCTACAGCACCATGACCCGCGAGCTCCAGCGCCTAGAGGTGGACGTGCAAGGCCTCGAGGCGCGCATCGTCGCGACCGAGCTCTACCTGACGCAGGCCGAGGCCGCGGCGGCCGAGGCGGGGGAGAGCCCGCCGGAGCAGGCGACGCAGAGCGTCCGGAGCGAGCTGGCCAACCAGCGTCTGGCCGTGGACCGGTATCGGGAGCGCATCGCGGAGCTTACTCGCCTGGTCGAAGTGGCCCGGCTCCAGGTGGGCGTCGGCGACAACCGCTACCAGACCGACGAACGGCGACGGACGGAGTATGCGGCGCTCGTCGAGCGCGAGCGCCGGCTCTCCGGAGCCTCCGGCAGCCCCGCGGAACCGGCCTTCCGCCGCGTCGCGAGCCTGGACCGTCGCCTCGACGTGCTCGACGCGCGCATCGAAGGCGCCGTCGAAGAGCGCGTCGCGCAGATGACGACGGTGATCGACGACGAGCGTCAGCGCCTCACAGGCTACCGGCAGGCGCTCGCGGACCTCGAGGGCGAGACGGAGGTGGTCGTCGGTGCGGTCACCTCGCAGGCCTTCGACGACGTACGCGACCGGTTCTACCAGCTCGTGCTCGAGTCGGACGTGGGCGGCATCGACGTGAGCTGGCAGCGCCGGGAGGAGCACCGCTCCCGCATGGACATGCTGAACCGCGAGCGCGCCCGGGAGCTTCAGGTGCTCGACGACGAGTTCCGGGACATCACCGACGATAGGGAGGACCAGTGATGCGCTTCGTCCTGGCGACCTGCGTGCTCGGTCTGGCGTACTGGGCGGCTCCGCTCCAGGCCCAGGAGCCTTTCCCGAGCGGTGACGAGCAAGCCCCACCGGACCCCTTTGCGCCGGCAGAAGATGGCGACGTCGTGCCGGCGGACGAAGACGGCGACGCGTCGTCTCCGAACGCGTCGTCTCCGGACGCGTCGTCTCCGGTGACGGCGGACCCGGCGGACCGCGACGCGGCCCGGGAGCCCGTGCCGGAGCTTCCCAGCTTCCTCGACACCACCGACAGCCGCATCGTGGACGAGCGCCCGGCGCCCACGGCCGATCAGGTCGCCGCGCTCCGGGAGATGGAGGCGGAGGTCGAGCGTTTCGCCCGCGTGGGCGGCGCCTACCGCGAGAGCGTCGCCAGCCTCTTGCGCCGCGAATACCTCCGGCAGCGCCGGGGCCGGGACCGCTGGTACGGGCGGCAGATCACCGACGAAGAGCGCTCGCTGAACGAGGCCCGGGATGCGGCCATCGTGGTCTTCGAGCGTTTCCTGCGTCGCTACCCGGACGACCCCACCTACTCGCCCGACGCCATGTTCCGCTTGGGCGAGCTCTACTTCGAGCGGAGCAGCATCCAGTTCGACGAGGCCGAAGCGCGGGCCATGGACGACCCGGACGCCGAGGTGGCCGACGTCGCGGACTTCACGCCGACCATCGAGCTCTACCGCCGCCTCGTGCGCGACTTCGGGACCAACTACCGGCGCATCGACGGCGTCTACTACCTCATCGGGTTCTGCCTGAACGCCATGGGTCGCTTCGAGGAGGCCCGGGACGCCTGGCTCGCCCTCGTGTGTGCCAACGAGTACGAGTACGACCCGGACCATCACGCGACTGTGGGGACCGAAGAGGAGGATCCGGCCCTCGATCCCACGGAAGACCCGGAGCTCTACCCGTCGCTCTCCGGCGCGGATCCGGAGGCGGAGGAGCCGGCCACGCCGGCCGTCGTGGACCCCTACGCCGAGTGCACGGTGATTCGCGACGACGCGCGCTTCGTCAGCGAGACCTGGTTCCGCATCGGCGAGTTCCACTTCGACGACTACACCGACGACGACGCGCTCGAGAAGGCCATCAGCGCCTACTCGCGGATTCTCGAGGACCCGGAAGACCGCAACTACAGCCTGGCCCTCTACAAGGTGGCCTGGGCCTACTACCGGGCAAGCCGCTACCCCGAGGCCATCCGAGCCTTCAGCCAGCTCGTGCAGTGGTCCGACGACCGCGAGGAAGCCACGGGGCAGGCCGGCTCGCAGCTTCGGCCCGAGGCGCTCCAGTACCTCGGGATCACCTTCGCGTACGACGATTGGAACGAGAACGGTCTCCCGGACACGGTCGAAGGGCTCCCGAGCGGCATCGACCGCGTGCAGAACACGTCGCTGCTGCCGCAGGATCGGGCCTGGTCGCCGGACGTCTACTTCGAGCTTGGTAGCGTGTACTTCGAAGAGGCCAAGTACGAAGATGCGGTCGCCGTCTGGAACCTCTTTCTGGAGAAATACCCGAACCACGTGCGGGCGCCGGAGGTCACCAACCAGATCGCCGAGGCCTACCGCCGGAACAACCAGTTCGAGCTCGAGCGCGAGTACAGCGCGCGCCTCGCGGGCTACGGCGCGGAGAGCGACTGGGCCCAGGAGAACCTCGACGACGCAGCGGCGCTGCGGCGCGCCGAGGAGCTCGCCGAGCAGGCCGTGATCCGCACGGCCATCGAGACGCACACGCAGGCCCAGCGGGACCGGCGCCGCTGCATCGAGCTGCAGCAGGAGGGCGACATCCAGGCGGCCCTCGCGCGCTGCCAGGAGGCCAACGGGCAGTACGCCATCGCCGCGGAGAACTACCGCCGCTACCTCGAGCGCTACCCCAACGACCCGCAGGCCTACGACCTCCGCTACAACCTCGCGGACGCTCTCTACTGGTCCGAGAACTATGAGGAGGCCGCCGCCGAGTACGCTACGGTGCGCGATTCGAACCTCGACGACCGCTTCCTGAGCGAGTCGGCGCGGCGCGTGGTCGAGTCCATGACGCGCATCGTCGAGGCGGCGCAGGAGCGCGGCGAGTTGGCCGTCCGCCAGGACCCGCCGGCCGTAGAAGGCGACCCGCCGCGCGTGCGGCCGGTGGAGATGCCCATGCTGCTCCAGAACCTGGCCCAGGCGCGGGAACTCTACATCGCCCGCGTGCCCGAGGAGCAGGACACGGAGCGCGTGCGTCCCGCCTACGAGTACAACAACGCGCTGCTCCTCTATTGGTACGGCTACTGGCCGCAGGCGGAGGAGCGCTTCGAGAGCATCTTCGACGAGCGCTGCTCGGGCCCGACGGCGAACGAGACCGGCGAGATCGCCTGGGAATCGCTCCGGACCATGGCCATCGCCTACGACGACATCGACGAGATCGAGCGGCTCGCGAACGACCTCTCGAGCCGGGGCTGCACCTTCTCGCCGGACGGCGAGGCCTGCCCGACGGGCGAAGCGCTGGAGAACTTCTGCGCCGAGCCCGGCAACTCGCAGAACCGATGCTGCCGCGCCTTGGGCGACGTGCAGGCCATCGAGTATCGGCGCGCGCTCGAGGTCTTCGAGACCGCGGAGCAGGCGACGCCGGGGCCGCAGCAGGAGGAGCTCTACCTTCGCGCCGCGACCATGCTCGTCGAGGCCGTGAACCGAACGCCGGGCAACGAAGAGGCGCCGGTCGCGCTCGAGTACGCCGCGCGCGCCCTCGAGGAGACGCAACGCTTCGACAGCGCGAGGCGCCTCTACCAGCGCATCATCGACGAGGTGGGCCCGCAGCAGGCCGACGATCCCGAGCGCCAGGAACGCCTCGATTCGATCGTCGCCAACGCCTACTTCCGCGTGGCCTTCACGGCCCAGCAAAGCTTCGAATACGACGCGGCCGTCGCGAACTACCGCACGCTCGTAGACTCGAGCCGCTTCGCGCGCTCGCAGCAGACGCGCATCCAGAACTACCGCCGAGACGCGCTCATCAATACGGCGGACCTCTTTTTGAAGCTGCAGCGCTACCGCGAGGCCACGCAGTACTACGAGGAGATCATCGCGTCGCCGGCGGCGGACGCGACGCTCAAGCGCGAGGCGCAGTACGCCATCGCGGAGATCGCCTACAAGCAGCAGTCCTGGTCGAACACCATTCGGCGCATGCGGTCCTTCATCGACCGCTATCGGAATGACGCCGAGGCCGGCGAGCTCGTGGTGCAGGCGCACTGGCGCATCGCCGAGGCGCGGAAGGCGCTGCGGCAGACGCGCGACTACACCGGCGCGCTCCAGGACGTGGTGAGCGCCTTCGGCCGGAGCGGTCAGCCCGCCGGGAGCTTCGCGGCGGAGTTCGCGGCGCACGCGCAGTTCCTGATCACCGACGAGTCCATCGACGAGTTCGAGCGCTTCGCCATCGAGCCCGGTCGGCCGTCGTCCCTCGAGCAGTACGTGCAGACCGTCGCCCAGCAGATCAGCGCCGGCGAAGCCGAGGCGGCACGGTTCGCCGAGGGCTACGCGAGCGTGCTGCAGTTCGGTCGCCCCACCTGGTCCGTGGCGGCCTTCGTCGAGCAGGGGCGCGTCTTCGAGACGCTGGCGCGCGCCGTGCTGAACACCCCCTTCGCCATGCCCTCGGACCTTCAGCGGCAAATGCGCAGCCTCGACGAGTTCGCTCGCGAGGACATCCGCATCCAGGTGGAGGACCGCATCCGCATGGTGCTGGACGAGCGCGTCCGGCCCATCGAGTGCCTCGCCGTCGCTCGCTACGCGCTGGCGGCCCGGGCCGCGCGGGCCGGAAGCCTGGACGACGAGTACACGCGCATCGCCATCGATCGCCTTCAGGCGTACGGCGACGAGCGCATCGCCGAGTGCATCGCCGAGGAGCAGGCCCGTGACGCGAGCTTCCAGGCGTACTCGCCCGGCGAGTTCACCCGCGCTCCGCGCGGCCAGAACATGAGCATGGCGCCGGACGTCGGCGCCCCGGCCCTGGCGACGGAGTAGGCGATGCGTGCTGAGCTCAACAACCGCCCGTCTCCCCTCGCGTTCCTTCTTCTCCTCGCCGTGGCCGCTTCGCCTGCGTGCAAGGACGACGAGCCCACGGCAGCGGACCCGGGCGAGACCACGTCCGGTGGAGAGGCCGGCGGGACCGCGGACGGCCTCGAGCGGCCGCCCGGGAGCGTCGACCCCGACGACGACGGGCGCC
>JBCCAW010000781.1:0-2140 GCA_039814655.1 Myxococcota bacterium
GAGGCCCTCGACCGGCTTCACCTCGCCGGGAGCGACTTCCCGCGGCTCGCCGAGGTCCTCGTGCGGCGCATCGATGTGGAGGACTCCCCGGCGGCCCGGACCGCCTTGGCCCTGCGTCTTGCGTCGCTGGAAGAGGAGCAGCTCGGCCGCCCCGCGGAGGCCATCGAAGCCTACCTCCGCGCCCTCGAGCTGGAGCCCGGGCAGCCCGACGCTCTGCAGGGGCTAGCGCGGCTCTACGAGCGTCAGGCGCGATGGCCCGAGCTCCTCGACACGCTCCGCGTCCAGGTGGAGCAGGCCCGGGGCCCGGCCGAGTGCGTGCCGCTCATGCACCGCTCCGGAGCCATTTACGAGCGCGAGCTCGACGACGTGGTCGAAGCCCTCGTCATGTACGAGAACGCCCTGGAGCTCGACCCGGCTCACGAGCCGTCGATTCAAGCGCTCGTGCGCATCAGCCATCTGGAGGAACACCGCGCGCAGGCCGCGGAGCTGCTCGAGCCTCGGCTCCGGGCCCAGGAGCGCTGGAACGGCCTGGCCGAGCTGCTTCAGCTCAAGGCCGACGCGGCGCTCGACCCCCTGGGCACGAAGCTCGAGCTTCGCGCCCTCGCCGACGTGCACGAGCACGGCCGGCAGGACCCGGCGGCTGCGTTTCAGGCGCTGGCGCGGGCCCTCGCCGAGGACCCGAGTGACCTCGAGCTGGCCGGCGAGCTCGAGCGCGTGGCTCGCCTGGCCGAAGACATGGGCCGGCTCGCCGACGTCCTCGAGGCCCGGGCGGCGGAGGCGGACTCGCCGGAGGTGGCGCGGGCCCACTTCCAGCGCCTCGCCCGGCTCGCGGAGACGGACCTCGGGGACGACGCGCGGGCGGTGCAGGCGCTGGCCCGGGCCCTCGAGCACGTAGGCGACGATCCGGAGATCCTGGCGGGTCTGGACCGGCTCCACGGCAAGCTCGAAGCCTGGCCGGCGCAAGCGGAGGTCATCGAGCGTCGCGTCGAGATCCAGCTCGAGGCCGAGGCGCGCCACGAACTCCTCGTCCGGCTCGGGGCGCTCCGGGCCGAGCGCTTCGGGGACCTGCGCGGGGCCCTCTCGGCCTTCCGGGAGGTGCTCGCCGCCGACGCCACGGACGCCCGCGCCATCGAGGGCCTCGAGGCGCTCGGTCGCCACGAGGAGCTGGCCCTCGAGGTCGCCGAGACGCTCGAAGACGCCTACCGGGAGAGCGGCGCGACGGAGCGCATCGCCGGGCTCTACGATCTCCGGCTCCGCCTCGCGGAGACGGACGAGGACCGCGTGCGCATGCTGCGCGAGGCAGCGCATCTGTGGGAGAGCGACCTCGGCAACGCCGCGGAAGCCGCCGCCGTGCTGCGGCGGGCGGCGCTGCTGGACCCGCGCGACGGCCTGCTCGTGGACGAGGTCGAGCGGCTGGCCACGCTGGCCGGGGACCCGGAGCCGCTCCGAGGCCTCGCGGAGGCCTTGGCCACGAGCCCGGACCTGAGCGCGGCCGAGCGGCAGCGGCTGCATCTTCGCGCGGCCGGTTGGTACGACGACGTGCTCTTGGCGCCGGAGTCCGCGGAGGCGCAGCTCCGCGCGGCCATCGGCGCAAACCCGGAGGCCCCGGAGGCGCACGCGCTCCTCGCCAAGCGGCTGCGCGAACCGGAGCGCGAGGCGGAGCTGGCCGAGGTGCTCTCCGCCTGGGCCGACGTCGAGTTGGACCCCATCGCCCGGCGCGAGCGCTTGCGCGAAGTGGCAGCCTTGCAGGGTCGCCTGGGGCGGACCGAGGCCAGCGCGGAGGCGCTGGAGGCTTTGCTCGAGCTGGAGGCGGACGACCTCGACGCCCTCGACGCGCTCGCGGATTTGCGCGCGGCCCAGGAGCATTGGCCCGCCGTCATCACCCTGCTGGGGCGCCGCATCGACCTCGAGCCGGGCCTCGAGGAGCGTCAGGCGCTTCGCAGGCGCTTGGCCTCCATTCACGGCACCACCGGGGATGCGGATGCCGCGATGGAGACGCTCGAGCGTCTCCTCGAGGAGAGCCCGGACGACCGCATGGCGCTCCAAGAGCTCGAGGCTCTCTACCGGAGCGGCCGGCGCATGGAGGAGCTCCGGGAGCTGCTCGACCGTCGCCTGACGCTGGCGGCGACGGCGGAGGAGA